>DATKJN010000609.1:0-5407 GCA_035543655.1 Burkholderiaceae bacterium
AAATCCGAGCTGTTGGGTCAAGCCCGCCCACAACCCGAGCCGGCCAAATCGGCCGCAGCGAATCCGCCCACCAAGGTGCGTCGCACCGCGCTGCGTGCTCCCGTCCCGACGGTGGTCGTCGCTGCACCGGCCGCGCCGAGCAGCTGCGTCGAAGTGATCCGCGGCCTGAGCAAGGTCAACGAATGCTTCTGATGCGAAGGCGCCCGCAATCCACCTGCCATGACGACAACACTCCGGGAGAAACGTCGATGCGACGCAAATCAGCGACCCTGACGGCCACCCGCATGGCGCTGGCCTCTGGCCTCGCATTGCACACTTTGGCGGCTGCGGCCCAGCCAGCGAAGCCCCAGCCGGTGCAACAGCCCACACGCACTGCGACCGCACCGGTCACGAGTGCCGCGGCCCTTTGCACGCGGGTCGAGATTGCGCCGCTGGTACACCTGCCGGTCGGCAAGTCGACGGTGCTGCGCCCAGTCTCGCCGGTGACGCGGATCCTTCTCGGCAATCCCGAGAACGCGCGCGCCGCAAGGCCAGCCGAGAATCCCGAGGGCAAGAAGGAAGAAGGGGTCAAGACGCCCGCCCTCGACACGCGCCCCGGCGTTGCCGATGTCGACGTGCTCCTGCTCGCGCCCACCGAGGTTTACCTGCTCGGCAAGACCATCGGCTCGACCAACATCGTCATGCTCGATCGCAGTGGCGCGTGCACTGCGTTCGACGTGGTGGTGGGCATGGATACGACGGCTTTGCAGTCGATGATCGGCCAGCTTCTGCCCAACGAGAAGGACCTGCGGATCACACCCGCATTCGACTCCATCGTGCTCTCCGGCACTGTGAGCGACAGCGAAGCGGTGACGCGCGTGACCGACCTCGCCAACGCCTATGTGCGCGGTGGCGACGGTCAGCGCAACGCACGTGTGGTGAACATGCTCGAGGTCACGGCTCCGCAGCAGGTCATGCTGGAAGTCAAGGTGGCCGAAGTGTCGAAGGCGCTGATCGACAAACTGGGTGTGCAGTTCGCTGGATCGAAGACAAACGGCAACTGGACTTATGCCCTGATCGCCGACTTCCTGAGCGGCGGCAATGGCGCGGTGTCGGCGCTGAAAGCCGCGGGCTTCGCCCTGAAGGTGGATGGCCAGAAGGACGACGGCTTGGTGAAGATCCTGGCCGAGCCCACCATCATGGCCATCAGCGGCCAGACCGGCAGCTTTCTGGCCGGCGGCAAGATCTTCATCCCGGTGGCACAGGACAGCAGTGGCGTCGTAGGCCGCACCATCACGCTGGAGGAGAAGGAGTTCGGCGTCTCGGTCAAGTTCACGCCCACCGTGCTCGGCAACGGTCGCATCAACCTGCGCGTGCGCCCCGAGGTCTCGGAACTGAACCGCGAGGGAGTCGGCATCGTTGCTTCCGGAATTGGCGGCACCGCGATCCTGCCCTCCTTCACCTCGCGAAAGGCCGAAACCACAGTGCAACTGATGGATGGCCAGAGCTTCGCGATCGGCGGCCTGATCAGGAACAGCACGACGACCAACATCAAGGCCTTTCCCTTCCTGGGCGAGCTGCCGGTGGTGGGGGCGCTGTTCCGTAGCACGGAGTTCCAGAACGATCGCTCGGAACTGGTGTTCGTGGTCACGCCGCGGCTGGTGAAGCCGCTGCCACCTGGATACCGCCTGCCGACCGACGGCTACACGCCGCCGACCCGAGGCGACTTGATGCTGAACGGGCGCAGTGAAGGCCAGCGCAGCAGCGACGCGCCAGCCAACCAGGCGTCGTCTCAGGACGGCTTCGACACGACGGCCACGCCGGCAGTCGCCACCAAGGAGAGCAAGTGATGCGTGTACCGAACATCCTCTGCGCGGCCGCGTGCGTGCTTGCCCTCGGCGGCTGCGCCGCCACCACGTCGCCCGAGTGGGACCGTCAGTTTGGCGACTCGACGCGCGCACTCAATGCCCAGCAGTTGGTCGAACCCGGTGCACCGCAGCGCAATGCGCAGAGCAGCCCCAGGACCGATGGCCGCACGACCCGCGCGGCGATGGATGTCCATGTGGAGACCTATCGCACCCCGCCACCCACCAACGTGATCAACATCGGCGTCGGCGGCGGCACCAGCCGCTGAGCTCGCCGCGAGTGCAGCAGGAGATTCGACGTGATCGGCGTGTCACCCCGTCACCACCTTGCCACCGGACCCGCTCGTGCGCGGCAACGTGGTGCGGTGGCCATCGTTGTCGGCCTGGCGATGGCGGTGCTGGTCGGCTTCATCGGACTGGCGCTGGACGGTGGGCACTTGTATCTCACCAAGACCGAGTTGCAGAACGGTGCCGACGCCTGCGCACTGGCCGCGAGCTATGAGCTGACCGGTGCGCCCGCTATCCCAGCGGCCGCCTTCGAGCGCGCCGAAGCTGCGGGCAAGGCGGTAGCCGCTCAGAACAAAGTCGGCTTCCAGGGCACAGCGATCCCTGCCGGCAGCGTCAACGTGGCCTTCGGCACAGCCCTCAGCGCTGGCAGCGCTTGGGTCGGCGCCATCGGTGCGCCCGCCGATTCGGCCTATGTCCGTTGCACGATCACGCGCAGCGGCATCGTGCCCTCGTTCATGCAAGTGGTGGGCATAGGTGCACAAACGGTGACCGCCTTCGCCACCGCCACGCTCGCTCCGGCTCAGACCAACTGCGCAGTGCCAATGGCGTTGTGCGCGCAACCCGGCAGCAGCGCTCCCGACTTCGGCTACGTGGTGGGCAACTGGTACAGCATGGATTTCAGCGAGAGCGGAGGCAGCGCCAACTACACCGGCAACTTCCGCTGGATTGACTTCGATCCGAGTTCCACGACACCTGGTTGTTCGGGCGGCGGCGCCAATGAGCTGGCCTGCCTGCTCGCAGGCTCTGGCCAATGCAGCCTGCCGCCACCCATCGCCGGCAGCTGCAGCACCAGCGGCAGCTCCAGCCCGACGCCGGGCTGCGTCGGACAGAACGGCGCCATCAATTCGCTGCGGCAGGCCTTCAACTCGCGCTTCGGGCTGTACGGTCCGGGCACGCTCAGCGTCAGCACTGCGCCGCCTGACTTCACCGGCTATGGCTACAGCATCGAGAACTGGCCACTTGGGCGGGACGCCTACGGCGGCAGTGCGGCTGGCGTGCCCAACTTCAAATCCGCGCGCATCGCCCACTTGAGCGCCAACGATGGCACCGAGGCGACGCCCGACGTCGATCCGCCCTTCTACAGCAACCCCTATAACCCCTCGTCGGTGGCCCAGCACACCAGCAATGGCGCGGATCGCCGTCTGGTGGTGATGCCCATCGTCGATTGCGGCGGCTTCACCGGAGGCCAGCATGCGCCTGTGCGAGCCTATGCCTGCGTGCTGCTGCTCGACCCCTACCGCCTGGCACCAGGCAACGTGATGAGGTCACGGCTCGAATACCTGGGCCGTTCCAACATTCCCGGCAGCCCGTGCGCTACTTCGGGTATCGCTGGCGACGCGACGTCGCAGGGGCCGATGGTGCCGGCCCTGGTGCAGTGACCGTCATGTGGACCCGCGCCATATCCACTCGACGCGACCAGCGGGGCGCTGCTGCCGTGGAGTTCGCTCTGCTGCTGACCCCGCTGGTGGTGATGCTGTTCGGCACCACCGAGCTCGGCCGTGCCATCTACACCTACAACACGCTGGACAAGACGGTGCGCGACGCGGCGCGTCATCTGTCCCAACACGGACCCGGCGATGTCGCCGTTCAGACGGAGGCTCGCTGCCTGGCGGTGTACGGCAACGAAAGTTGCAGCGGCCCCGCGCTGGCCCCCGGGTTGACCACTGCAGCAGTGCAGATCTGCGACGCGCTGTCCTGTCCCGGCACCCACGCCGCCCAACCCACCGGCCTCGGTTCGGTCAACCTGGTCACCGTCGGCATCCAGGGCTATGCGTACAACTCGCTGGTCGAGTTCGTTGTCCCGGACATGACCTTCAACAACATCGCCGCCACGCTGAGGGCTCAGCTGTGAATCACCGGCACCCAGCCTCATCGCAGCGCGGCGTGGCCGCGGTGGAATTCGCGCTCGTCTCTTCGCTGCTCTTCACGTTGCTGTTTGGCGTGATGGAGATGGGCCGGCTGCTGTGGGCCTGGAATGCCGCGGTCGAGGCCACCCGGCTCGGCGCGCGCCTATCGGTGGTGTGCGACATCGGAGATGCCGACATCAAGTCCCGAATGATCAGCCGCTTGCCGGCGCTGGCCGCCACCAACATCTCCATCACCTACCTGAATCCGCCAGCCGCGCCGAACACCTGCACCGCGGCCAACTGCAAGGCGGTGCGCGTTGCGTTGAGCGGCTACACGCACGACACGATCATTCCGTTTATGCCCCTTTCGCTGACCCTTCCGGCCTTCGGCACCACGCTGCGCAAGGAATATATGAACAGCACCGCCAACGAGGTCTGCCAATGAAGATCAAACTCATCACGCCCGATGCACGCAACGCCGCAGCCTGGATCGCGGCTCTGCGCACCGAGCCAGCCTTCGACGTCAACCTCGTCGAGCGGTCGCTGCGCGACGTCAATGTGCTGGTCAATGGCAGCCATCCGGACATGGTGCTGGTCGAGACCACCACGCCGCAGGACTTCGAGGCACTCGAAAAACTGGCCAGTGCGCATCCTGAGATCGACTACGTGCTGGTCGGCAACGACTTGAGTCCAGAGTTCCTGATGCGCGCGATGCGCGCGGGGGTGCGCGAGATGTTGCCAGCCCCGGCGACCGCCGAAGCGGTGCTTGCCGCGCTGCGCCGCCAATTGCGCAAGCGCACGCCTGTGCCCGTACAGGCCAGCCATGACGGCAAGGTACTCGCCTTCGTGTCATGCAAGGGTGGCAGCGGCGCCACCTTCGTGGCCGCCAACCTCGCGCATGTGTTGGCCGCCGGTGGCCAGCGCCGTGTCGCACTGATCGACATGAACCTGCAGTTCGGTGATGCCGCGCTCTTTCTCAGCAGTGAGCGCCCGGTGAGCAACGTGGCCGATGTGGCACGCAATATCAATCGCCTCGATCCCGAACTGCTGCAGTCGGCCATGAACCAGGTGGCGCCGGGCTTGTGGGTGCTGGCCGCTCCCGAGGATCCCGCTCATGCCTCCGATGTGATGCCCCAGCATGTGGAGGCGATCGTGCACATGGCCTGCGGCATGTTCGACTTCGTGGTCATCGACGCGGGGCGCGCGCTGAGCGCGGTGACGCTGCAGGTGCTGGATCTGACCGACCGGGTGTATGCCGTCCTGCAGCTGACCCTGCCCTTTATCCGCGATGGCAAACGGCTGCGCGACGTGTTCCGCTCGCTCGACTACCCGCCGGAGAAGATCCACTGGATCGTCAATCGCCACCAAAAGGACAGCCAGCTCACGCTGGAGGACCTGAAGAAGACGCTGGGCCTGCTTCGTGTCACC
>DATKJN010000610.1:0-4123 GCA_035543655.1 Burkholderiaceae bacterium
CAGCTCATGTTGAGCGTATTGGCATACGCCAGTCCGGTGGTCGGGTTCCACGACATCGGCGTCCAGTTCTTGCCACCGAGCACCGACGGCCAGATCTCCACGTCTTCGCCGGCACGCACCTTCTTGGTCGCCGCCGATTCCACAGGCTTGCCGGTGGCCAGGTCGATCTTGTCGGCCCAGTTGACCTTGACATACGGGTTGGCCGCCAGCAGCTTGCCGTTGGCGCGGTCGAGCACGTAGAAGAAACCGTTGCGGTTGGCCTGCGCCAACACCTTGCGGCCCTTGATCTCGACCAGCATGCCGACTTCGGTGGCGTCGTAGTCGTACGGATCGTTGGGGCTGAACTGGTAGTGCCACACCAACTCGCCGGTCTTGGGCCGGAACGCCAGCACCGAGCACACGTAGAGGTTGTCACCCAGCCGCACCTGCGGGTTCCACGGGCCGGCGTTGCCGGTGCCCCAGTAGACGAGGTCGAGCTCGGCGTCGTAAGCGCCGGTCAGCCAGGTGGGCGCGCCGCCTTTCTGCGCGGTGTCGCCGGGCCAGGTGTCGCCACCCTTCTCGCCGGTGGCGGCGGTGGTGTACAGGCGCCACAGCTTCTTGCCGTCGTTGGCGTCCCAGCCGTCGATGAAGCCGCGCGTGCCGTACTCGCCGCCGGCGATGCCGGTCATCACCACACCGCCCGCCACCAGCGGCGCGCCGGTCTGCGCGTGGCCGTCGGTGTATTCCGCGGCCTTGCTTTTCCACAGTTGTTTGCCGGTCTTGGCATCGAGCGCCACCACGTGCGCATCGAGTGTGGTGCGGTACACCTTGCCGTTGTAGACGGCGACGCCGCGGTTCAGGATGCCGCAGCAGGCGTACTTGAACACGTCTTGCGGCAGCTCGACATCGGTCTTCCAGATCTGCTTGCCCGTCACCGGATTGAGCGCCATGGTCGCGTTGTGCGTCGTGACGTACATCACCCCGTCGTGCACGATCGGCTGCGACTCGTGGCTCTGCGTGTTGTTGAGGCTGTAGGCCCAGACCGGCACCAGCTTCTTGACGTTGCCGGCGTTGATCTGCTTGAGCGCGCTGTAGCGCTGGTTGTTGTAGCCCATGCCATAGGTGAGCACGTCACCGGTGGACTTGGCGTCGTTCTTCAGGGCTTGGTCGTCTTGCGCCTGCGCACTGCACATGGCCAACGTCAGCAGCGCGGCGCCCAGCAGGGAATGGTTCCGGATCATCCAGTGTCTCCTCGTTGATCGAACCTGTCGGCGGTCGTGCTGCTCGCTGGCAGCTTGAACCGTTCCATCGCCATGCTATGCGCGGCAGGTGTGATCCAACGCCCTGGGACTATCCCGGGGGTGAAACGCGCATGCAACCTGCTGCTGCGCCGTACGCAGTGCGCGGCGCAACGGCGCTGCACGCGCTGATCCCAGCCGGCCGCAGCGTGCGGCGATGTATCACTTTGAGACACGGCGGCACCTCGCGTGTCACCGACGATTGGAACCAAGGCGACATTCCGATTGGCCAGGCTTTTGCATCCGCGCCACAATCGGTCGAGCGCACCAGACGGCCACACGCCGCGATCCCAGGAAACTTCTTTCGGCGCAGGAGACACGGCAATGGTCACCCCCTCGCAGGCTCGCAGCGGCCGCAGCAAGTCCTGGCGGCAGCACGACCGCGACGACCGCCCGATCGCCGCGGCGCTGAACTTCGCCGCCGACCACGAAGAGGCCATCAACCGCTCGCACGAGCGCTGCGCCGCGCTCGGCCTGTCGCGCATCGAGCGGCCCGACCTCGGACTGATGGGCCGCGCCGACCTCGAGATCGCGCGCTCGCGCACGCTTCGCCTGCACCAGCACGCCGCGCCGGTGATGGAGTTGTTGTACGACCAGATCGTCAACACCAACAGCATGGTGGTGCTGTGCGATGCCTCGGGCACCATCCTGCATGCGATCGGCGACGACGACTTCCTCGCGCGTGCATCGAAGGTGGCGTTGCAACCCGGCGCGATGTGGTCGGAGTCGCACAAGGGCACCAATGCGGTCGGCACCGCGCTCATCCACGAAGTGCCCACGCTCGTGCACGCCGACGAACACTTCTTTCACGCCAACCACTTCCTCACCTGCTCGGCCGCGCCGATCCTCGACCCGCGCGGCAACATCCTCGGCGCGCTCGACGTGTCGGGCGATCACCGCAGCTACCACCAGCACACGATGGCGCTGGTGAAGATGTCGGCGCGCATGATCGAGAACCACTGGCTCACCGACGATCTGCGCAACGTGATGCGGCTGCACTTTCACGGCCGCGTCGATTTCATCGGCACGCTGATGGAAGGCATCATCGCCGTGCGGCCGGACGGACGCATCGTCGGCGCCAACCGCAGTGCGCTGGAGCAACTCGGCATGAGCGGCGCAACGCTGCGCATGCAGTCGCTGGAAACCCTGTTCGGCACCAGCGTCGGCGCGCTGGTCGATCGCTTCCGTTCGCCGCTGGCCACGCCGCTGACGGTGCGCACGCACGTCGGGCGCCACTTCTATCTGCACGCCCGCTTCGACTGGCCGGTGTGGAGCAGCCTCGCCGAGGCGGTGGCAGCGCAAGTGCCGGGCGCGGCGGTGCCTTCGCCCGCGCTGCGCGAGGTCGCGGCCGACACGCTGTTCAAGCCGGTCGACATCGGCACCCCGGCAGCCATCACGCCCGTGCCACGCACGCCGGACGACGTCCAGGCCGCCGCGATCGTCGAACGCTTGCGGCGCGGGCTCGACAAGCATGTGCCCAGCGTGCTGATCGGCGACACCGGCAGCGGCAAGGAATGGCTGGCGCGTGCCGCCCACCATGCGGCGCACCCTGACCGGCGCTTCGTCGTGCTGGCCTGTGCCGACACCGCACCGGCACAACTGGACGCGGTGTGGAACGATGACGCGCCGGGCACGCTGTATCTCGACGACATCGGTCACCTGCCCGAAGCCACGCAACACCGCCTGCTGCAGCTGCTGGATGCGCCTGCACTCGGCGTGCCATGGGCGGTGGTGTGCGCCAGCCGCGAGCCGTGGCGCGCACTGCTGGCGCCGACCCGTTTGCACGAAGACCTGTTCTACCGCCTCAACGGCCTGACGCTGCGCGTGCCATCGCTGCGCGAGCGCAGCGACCTGCTCGAACTGGCGCGCGCCATCGTCGAGCAGGAGGCCGCCGGCCGCGCGTTGCGGCTCGATGCCGAGGTGATCGAGCTGCTGCGTGTGCACCGCTGGCCGGGCAATCTGCGCCAGCTGCACAACGTGCTGCGCGCCGCCGTCGCCTTGACGGCGGGCGAGCAGACGATCACGCGTGCCCACTTGAGCGATGACTTCATCGACGAGGCCGCCAGCGACGCCAGCGCCCAACCGGCGACGGGCGACGTCCACGCGCAACAATCGCTCGACGAGCTCACGCTGGATGCGATCACGCAGGCGGTCGATGCGGCGCAAGGCAACATCTCCGAGGCCTCGCGCCAGCTCGGCATCAGCCGCAACACGATCTACCGCAAGCTGCGCTGGAACCGCCGCCCCAACTGAACCTCACCCGCGCGCCAACTCGGGTCGAGGGACCGCCGCGCTGCTATAACGGCTCGATGACGCTGCGCGTGCAAGGACTGGTCAAGCGCTACGGCGAGCGCAAGGCGCTCGATGCCGTGTCGCTCACGCTGGCTGCCAAGAGCTTCGTCGTGCTGCTCGGGCCCAACGGCGCGGGCAAGTCCACCCTGTTCCAGTTGCTCACCGGGCTGTTCGTGCCCGACGCCGGCTCGATCGACGTGGCATCGCTGTCGATGCGCGACGCGGCCACCCGCGCGCTGCGCCACATCGGCGTGGTGTTCCAGCAGATGTCGCTCGACCTCGACCTGTCGGTGCGCGCCAACCTGCGCTTCCATACCGACCTGCACGGCTTGCCGCGCGCCGTGGCCAACGCGCGCATCGCACAAGCGTGCCAGGACGCCGGCCTGGGCGATGACCTCGAGCGCGCCGCCCGCGAGCTCTCGGGCGGCAACCGCCGCAAGGTGGAACTTGTGCGCGCGCTGCTGCACCAACCCACGCTGCTGCTGATGGACGAGCCCACCGTGGGGCTCGATCCGAAGTCGCGGCGCGACCTGCTGGCCACCGTGCGCGCCGAC
>DATKJN010000611.1:0-6247 GCA_035543655.1 Burkholderiaceae bacterium
GCGCCGATCACCGTGAACGGCCGCCACTGGGGTGGCGTGCGCCTGGCCTACCGCTTCTGAGCGCGGCGAAATCGCTTTGCGATTTCGCCGCGAGAGCAGTCAGTGCGAGAAGGACCGGCGAAGCCGTTCCTTCTCGCATGAGGGACCCCGCTGCGTGTTACTACGCGGGGTCCAAGACGCGGCGGCGGGTGGCGCCCTTCAGACTGCGCGGAGTAACACGCAGCGGGATCGCTCTTGTGAGAAGGATCCGGCTCTGCCGGGCCTTCTCACACTGACTTGACCTCGATGAAGAATCGCGCAAGCGATTCTTCATCGCTCAGAAGCGGTACGCGAGGCGCACGCCACCCCAGTGGCGGCCGTTCACGGTGATCGGCGCGGCGGCTTCCTTGAGCAGCACGAACTGGCCGCCGCCCATGTCGCGGCGGTAGGTCTGCAGCAGGAACGGCTTGGTGTTGCGCGCCGACGCCAGGCCGGTGCGGTCGTTGAAGATGCGGCGGTTGCGGCAGTTGGCGGTGTTCCACACCACGTCGCCGGGACGCTGCGTGTGGTTGTATTTCTGGTTGTGGCACGCGATGTAGCCGTTGCGATCCGCGGCGATGCAGAACACCACCTGCGGGTCCAAGCCGAGCAACGACTCCTGCACCGCCGGGAACAGGCGATCGGCAAGCTTGGCGAAGCGCGTCGAGTGCTGCTGCGGCTCGGTGGCGGGGATCGGCACGTACTTCTCGTCGAACAGCTCGTCGAGCGTGGTGCGGCCTTCGTGCAGCGCCTGCGACAGCAGCGCGCCGATGCGGCCGGCTGCGTCCTGGGCCGCACCGATGAACTTGGAATCGGCGGTTTCGATGCCGCAGGCGGCGGTCACCTCGATCAGCCGCTCCGACACGCGCAAGAAGGCCTCCGTGCGCTGCAAGGTCGACGACAGCGTGCCGTGGGTGCCGTGCATCTCGCGCTCGATCTCGCCCATGCGGCGGTCCAGGCCGCCGCACATGTCCTGGCTCTTGGCCGCGGCGGCGTGGATGCGCTGCACGCCTTGCACCAGCTCGTCGAGCGCCTGGTGCACCGCACCTTGCGCCTGGCCGTGGTCCTGGCGCTGGATCTCGCGCGCCAGCGTCTCGACGCGTGCATCGAGCTGGCCCACGGTCTCCATGATGTTGCGCGACGATTCGTCGACCTTCGACGCCAGTTCGCGCACCGCATCGGCCACCACGCTGAAGCCGCGCCCCGCCTCGCCGGCCCGCTTGGCCTCGACCGATGCATTGAACGCGACCAGTCGGGTCTGCAGCGCGATCTTGGTGATCTGCCCCGCGGCCTTGGACACATCGCGCAGCGTGGCGACGATGCCCGAGACCTCGCCGCCGACGGCGTGGATGGCGCTGCGCGCGCGCTCGACCGCCTGCGCGCCCTGACCCGTTTCTTCGACGATCGCATGCTGGCCGCGGTTCACTTCGCCGAGCTGGCGCGCCAGCGCCTGCACCTGCTGCGCCTGCGTGCCGGCGGCCTTGATGGTGTCGTCGATGGCGCCGCGCACTTCGGCAGCGTCGCGGCCGAGGGTGGAGGCTTCGCGGTTGATGCCGACGATCAGCGTGTGCACGTCGGGGCCGTCGCGCATCACGGCGCCGTCGTTGGCCGCCGCGGCAACGGCGGCAGGCGGGGATTTGCGAAACACGGCAAACATGGTGGCACTGCCTCGATGTGTAGGTGTCTTCGGTTCACCACTGGCGCAACTTGCTGCGCAGGCGTGCGATCGACTGGCTGTGCAGCTGGCAGATGCGGCTTTCGGTCACGCCGAGCACGGCGGCGATTTCTTTGAGGTTCATGTCGTGCTCGTAGTACATGCTCATCACGTGCTGCTCGCGCTCGGGCAGCTTGCCGATGGCCTCGACCAGCGCCTCGCGCATGCGATGGTCTTCGAGCATGTCGAGCGGGTTGGCGCCTTCGTCGGCCACGTGGCGATCGAGAAAGTCGTCGCCCTCGTCGCCCGACAGGTCTTCCAGGTAGAACAGCTGCGTGCCGCGCACCTTGCCGAGCAGCTCCTGGTAGTCGGCCAGCATCATGCCCATCTCGTCGGCGATCTCGCTTTCGTTGGGCGCGCGCTGCAGCTTCTGCTCGAGCTTGTGCACGGCGGCTTCGATCGAACGCTGGTGGCGCCGGTCGCCGCGGCTCATCCAGTCGCCGCCGCGCAACTCGTCGAGCATCGCGCCGCGGATGCGTTGGGTGGCGAAGGTCTCGAACATCACGCCCTGGTTGGCATCGAAGCGCGACAGTGCGTCGTTCAACCCGATCATGCCGACCTGGATCAGGTCGTCGAGTTCCACGTTGGCAGGCAGCTTGGCGATCATCTGGTGCGCCAGGCGGCGCACCAGGGGGCTGTACTGCTTGAGCAGGGCGTTGGAGTCCGTCAGCTGGCCCTTGGAGGTGTACATATGCAAGGCTCGTCTTCGGTTCAGTGAATTGGATCGATGGTTCAGTGCACGGCGGGTGCGTGATGCGCCGTCGGCATCGCCGTGCTGTCTTGCAGCAGGTCTTGCGCCATCTGCGCACGCAGCAGGTGCACCAGGCGCGCGTCGGCGCCTTGGGGCTCATGCCGCGGGTCGATCACCACGCAATCGTGGATCGCCGCGCCGAGAAAACGCTCGGCGCACTCGGCCAGGCTCTCACCCAGCCGTTCGGTGCGCGGACCATTCGGGTCGGCCACGATCAGCAGGTCGTGCGCCAGCCAACCCGGACGCTGCGCCAGGCGCTTGAGCGAGGCATAGGCCTCGGTCATCGCACGCGGCGTGTCGGCGCCGACCAGCAACGGTCGCATCCGCTGGTGCGCGAACAGGCGCGCCAGGTCGATCGTGCCGGCATGCACCAGCACCAGGTCGGCCTGCGGTGCGGCATGCTCGAGCGCTTCGAGAAACGATGCGCAGCGGCCCTGGCTGTCGACGTGACGGATCGGCAGGCCGCGCGCGGCCAGGTACGACACATCGTCGGACAGCGCCTCGACGCACGACGGCAGGTCGATCAGCGCCATCTCGTGCGGCGCCGGTGCGTTGTCGGCGGCATCGACCACCAGCGTGTGCAGACCGAGCGCGGAGGCGGCATCGCACAGCCGGTCGATCACCAGCGAGCCATGCTCGACCTGCTCGTTGTGCGCGACGGCGAGGAAGCGTTTGCGCGACGCGCCGAACATGCGGCGCAGGCCGGCGGCCTGGTCGGTGGCATGCGATGCGTTGCCTAGGGTGTGCATCATCGGCTCCTGATCGGCGGCTTAACGCCACGCTGCCGCAGCGGTCGGCATCGCCGAACGTTGCGCGGCGGCGAACAGCAGGTTCACTTCACCCGGCTCCACGCGCCAGGCGGGGCTGGTGACCGGACGCAGCGCGCGCTGCACCAGCGCCTGCGAGGACAGGCGATGCCAGTCTTCCGGCACACGCTGGCCGTTGGCCACACCGACCAAGCGCAACTTGTGGCGGATCAAGGCATCGAGAGCCGGTGCCGTCTTCACCGCCTCGTCGATCTTCGACAGCACGGCGCCACGGCATTGCGCGGCACCGTAGGCCTGCATCACGTCCTCGACCGTCTCGCCCTGCGACGCGGCATTGACCACCAGCAGGCGCTGGATCGCGCGGTGCGCGAGCATGTCGAGCAGTTCGCGCGTGCGCTGGTCGCGCTGCGCCATGCCGGCGGTGTCGATCAGCACCAGCTTCTTGCCGGCCAGCAGTTCGAGCAGGTCGTCGAGCGACGCGCGGTCGTGCGCGGTGTGCACCGGCACACCGAGAATGCGGCCATAGGCACGCAGCTGTTCGTGTGCACCCAGGCGGTAGGCGTCGAGCGTGATCAAGCCGAGGTTGGCCACGCCGTGGCGTGCCGCGAACGAGGCCGCGATCTTGGCCGTGCTGGTGGTCTTGCCGACGCCGGTGGCGCCGATCAGCGCGTACACGCCGCCCAGGTCTTCGATCGGCAGCGACGCTTCGTCGGTTTGCAGGTTGCGCGACAGCACGCCTTGCGCCCAGGCGATCTCGTCGGTGGCATCGGCCGGCAGGTGCTCGACGAGCTTGCGCACCAGTGCGGGCGAGAAGCCCGATTCGAGCAGGCGCTGGCTCAGCGCCGACTGCCGCGGATTGCGGTGCAGTTGCTCCATGAAGGCGAGCGCGCTGAAGCGGTCTTCGATCAGCCCCTTCATCGAGCGCAGTTCGTTCATCACCGCGGCTTGCTCGCGCTGCGCCGCCGTGGGATCGGCCAGCGACGGCACCGACTCGGGCAGACGCAGCGGCTCGCGCGCCGCGGGCACGGCGAGTTGCATCGACGTCGCCGGCGCAGCCGGAGCGCGCGCGGCGATCGGCTGTTGCACCGGCAGCGGCTGCTGGGCGACCGGCGCCGCCGGTTGCGGCGTGATGCGCGTCGGCATGCTCGGTGCAGCGGCCACCGGCGCGTGGCGCTCTTCGTATGTGGGCATCACGGTCTCGGGCGCCTCGGGCTGCATGGCGGCCCGACGGCGGCGCAACAGGCGCTCACGCACATAGTCCTGGAACGACAGTGTGCTCATCGCCAGTCGTTGCACGTCCTGCTCGACCGGCACTTGCGCGGCCTGCTTGACCGGTGCGGCGCTCGCCGGCGCGATCTCGCGCGGCGCCACCGCAGCCACCTGCTCGATCTGCGCGATGCCTTCGGGCGCCATGGCGAGCACCTCGACACCGGCGTCGCACGGCTTGTTGGACAGCACCACGGCGTCGGCGCCGAAGGCCATACGCACCTGGTTCAGGGCCTCGCGCGACGAACGCGCGATGAATCTCTTGACGTTCACGCTGTGCCTCCGATGACCGCACCGATGCGGATCGAGTGGGTTTCAGGGATTTCGCTGTGACCCAGCACCCGCATGCGCGGCGCCGAGCGTTTGAGCAGGCGCGCCATCGCGGCGCGGATCGCATCGGGCACCAGCAGACAGGCCGGGTGGCCCATGTCTTCTTGGTACTTGGCGCTGTTGGCCGCCTCGCGCGACAGCGTGTCGGCCACGCCGGGATCGAGCGCCACGCCGTGCGGCGAGGTCAGCGCCTGCGTCACCAGGCGTTCCAGGTCGGGTTCGAGCGCAATCACTTCGAGCTCGCGCACCGGGCCGTAGATCTGGTGCACGATCGCCGGCGCCAGGTGCACGCGGATGCGGCGCGCCAGTTCGCCGGGGTCGGTCACGGTGGCGGCATGCTCGGCCAGGCACTCGGTGATCGAGCGCATGTCGCGGATGTGCACGCCCTCTTCGAGCAGCAGCTGCAGCACCTTCTGCACGGTGGCGATGCCCACCATCTTGGGCACCACGTCTTCGATCAGTTTGGGCGCGAGCTTGGTCACGTGTTCGACGAGGGCTTGGGTTTCGACGCGGCCGAGCAATCGGCCTGCATGCACTTGCATCAAGTGTGAAAGGTGGGTCGCGACGACGGTGGCGCAATCAACGACCGTAAATCCGGCCATTTGGGCTTGCTCGCGCTGGCGCTCCTCGATCCACACCGCGGGCAGGCCGAACGCCGGGTCGGTGACACGCGCACCGGGCAGTTGCAGCGTCGCACCGCCGGGGTTGATGGCCAGCCACATGCCGGGGAACGCCTCGGCCTCGCCGACCACTGCGCCACGCAGCGTGATGCGGTACATGCTCGGCTTGAGTTCGAGGTTGTCGCGGATGTGCACCGGCGGCGGCAGGAAGCCGACGTCCTGCGCGAACTTCTTGCGCACGCCCTTGATGCGCGCCAGCAGGTCGCCCTGGCGCTCCTTGTCGACCAGCGCGATAAGCCGGTAGCCGACTTCGAGGCCGAGCGTGTCGACCGGTTGCAGGTCATCCCAGCTGGCCTCGCCGTTGGACGCGGCGATCGGCGCCGGCGGCGTGGCCGCCTGCGCGGCGCGGGTCTTCTCGCGCTGGTGCAGCCACCACGCCAGCCAGCCGAGCGCGGACGCGATCACGATGAACACCAGGTGCGGCATGCCGGGCACCAGGCCGAGCGTGCCGACGATGCCAGCCGCCACGCCGAGCGCGCGCGGCGAACCGAACACCTGCGCGCCGATCTGCGTGCCGATGTCGTGCTGCTTGCCGACACGCGACACCACCATCGCGGCGGCCACCGAGATCAGCAGCGCCGGGATCTGCGCCACCAGCGCGTCGCCCACTGCCAGCAGGATGTAGCTCTCGGCCGCCTGGCCGGCGCTCAGGCCGTGCTGCGCCACGCCGATGATGAAGCCGCCGACGATGTTGATGACCAGGATCAGGATGCCGGCCACC
>DATKJN010000612.1:0-5649 GCA_035543655.1 Burkholderiaceae bacterium
CAGACCAAGGGCGAGGCGTTCTACCGCGGCGAAATCGCGCAGGCGATCGAGCGCCACGCCAAGCAACACGGTGGTGCGATGCGCGCCTCGGACCTGGCGGCCTACAAACCCGAGTGGGTCGAACCGATCGGCATCGACTACCACGGCTACCGTTTGCACGAGCTGCCGCCCAATGGCCAGGGCATCGCGGCGTTGATCGCGCTCGGCATCCTCGAACACTTCGATCTCGGCGAAATCGAAGTCGACAGCGTGGCCTCGCAGCACCTGCAGATCGAGGCGATGAAGCTCGGCTTCGCCGACACCTACCGCTACGTGGCGGAGCCGCGCACGATGACCGTGACGCCGGCGCAGATGCTCGACCCTGAGTACCTGAAGCAGCGTGCGCGCCTGATCGACCCCAAGCGGGCGCAGCCGTTCAGTGCGGGCACACCACCCAAGGGCGGCACGATCTACCTGACCGCGGCCGACGAGCGCGGCATGATGGTGAGCTTCATCCAGAGCAACTACATGGGCTTCGGCTCCGGCGTGGTGGTGCCGGAGTTCGGCATCAGCCTGCAGAACCGCGGCCACGGTTTCTCGCTCGACGCGCAAAGCCCCAACGTGGTCGGCCCGGGCAAGCGGCCGTTCCAGACCATCATCCCGGCATTCCTCACCAAGGACGGCCAGCCGCAGATGAGCTTCGGCGTGATGGGCGGCAACATGCAGCCGCAAGGCCACCTGCAAACCTTGGTGCGCATGATCGACTACGGCCAGGATCCGCAGGCTGCGTGCGATGCACCGCGTTGGCGCTTCGACGGCGCCATGAGCGTGGAAGTCGAACCCGAGATGAAGCGCGACACGGTGCAAGGGCTGATCGCGCTCGGCCATCACATCGAGCCGCGCTTCGACACTTACATGGACCTCGGTTCCGGCCAGTTCATCTGGCGCCTCGGCGATCCGGGCAGCGCGGGCTATGTGGCGGCGAGCGACTCGCGCCGCGACGGCCTGGCCGCCGGTTTCTAGCACAGCATTCACATGCCGGCCCCGTCCGCGCGCACGCCGGCCGATGCCCTTGATGTGCTGATCGTCGGCGCGGGCTTCGGCGGCCTGTACGGGCTGCACAAGCTGCGCAGCCGGGGCCTGAAGGTGCGTGTGCTCGAGGCTGCGCCCAGCGTTGGCGGCACCTGGTACGCCAACCGCTATCCCGGCGCACGGGTGGACATCCAGAGCCTGGAGTACTCCTATTCGTTCGACGAGGCGCTGCAGCAGGAGTGGAACTGGAGCGAGCGTTATGCGGCGCAGCCCGAGCTGCTGCGCTACGCCAACCACGTGGCCGACCGCTTCGACCTGCGGCGCGACATCGAGCTGAACACGCGCGTCGAGCAGATGCACTTCGACGAAGGTGCGCGCTGCTGGCACGTGCGCAGCGCCGACGGGCGCGCGTGGAGTGCGCGCTTCGTGATCATGGCGATCGGTCCGCTGTCGTCGCCCAACACGCCGGCGTTCGAAGGCCTCGCCGACTTCGAGGGCCGCGTGCTGCACTCGGCGGCCTGGCCGCACGAGCCGGTGGATTTCGCCGACCGCGATGTCGCGGTGATCGGCACCGGCTCGTCGGCGGTGCAGATGATTCCGATCATCGCGGAGCAGGCGCGCTCGCTCACCGTGTTCCAGCGCACGCCGGCCTATGCCGTGCCGGCGCACAACGGTCCGATGGACCGCGAGCGCGAGCGCCGCATCAAGGCCGACTACGCCGGGTTTCGCGCGCGCAATCGCAAGATGCGATCGGGCTTCGGCAGCGACCTCTCGCCGCACCCGCTGCCGGCCATGCAGGTGAGCGACGCCGTGCGCGACGCGGTGTTCGAGGAGCGCTGGGCGATCGGCGGCTTCAGCCTGCTGGGCGCGTTCACCGACCTGTTCACCGACATGCGTGCGAATGAACATGCCTGCGAGTTCGTGCGCAGGAAGATCCGCAGCATCGTGCACGACGCAACAGTGGCCGCCGCCCTCTGCCCCTCGCACCCGATCGGCTGCAAGCGCCTGTGCGTTGACACCGGCTACTACGCCACCTACAACCGGGCCAACGTGACCTTGGTCGACGTGAACCAAGCGCCGATCGAGCGCATCGTGCCGCACGGCGTGTTGGCCGGCGGCCGCGAACACGCGGCCGATCTGCTCGTGCTGGCCACCGGCTTCGATGCCTTCACCGGGCCGCTCACGCGCATCGACTTGCGCGGCCGCGGCGGGCTGCACATTCGTGACAAGTGGCGGCCCGGGCCGCTGAACTACCTGGGCCTCGCCGTGGCGGGCTTTCCGAACCTGTTCAATCTGGTCGGCGCAGGCAGCACATCGGCCTTCACCAGCGTGATCGTGTCGATCGAGCACCACATCGACTGGATCGCCGACTGCGTGCAGTGGATGCAAGAGCGCGGTCACACGACGATCGAGCCCACCGAAGAGGCCGAGTCGCACTACGTCGAGCTGATGCATGCCATTGCGCAGCAGACCATCTTCCTCAGCTGCAACTCGTGGTACCTGGGTGCCAACATTCCAGGCAAGCCGCGCTTGTTCATGCCGATGGCGGGCGGCTTCCCGATGTATGCCGAGCGCTGCGCCGCGGTGGCGCGCGAAGGCTACTCCGGCTTCGTTCTGCACTGAGCCGCGGCGCGCGGCCCATGCCCTCGCGTCGGACCCGCCGGCGCCACCGCTTATGATCGTTCGCTGATCCTCACCTGCGCGGCTAGCGTCTCGATGAGATTGCACTCTTCGGCTGTTGTTGTTCGTTCCGTCATCGTGCGTGGGGTCGCCGGTCTGGCCGTGCTGGCGCTGGCGGCCTGTGGCAAATCGGCCGACGCGCCGGCCGCCGGCGGCGCCGCGCCGGCGATGCCGCCACCCCAGGTGGGTGTGGTCACCGTGCAGCCGCGCAGCGTGGCGCTCAGCACCGAGCTGCCCGGCCGCGTCGAGGCGCTGCGCGTGGCGCAGGTGCGCGCGCGGGTCAACGGCGTCGTGCTCAAGCGCCTGTTCGTCGAGGGCAGCGACGTCAAGGCCGGCCAGGTGCTGTTCCAGATCGATCCTGCGCCCTACCAGGCGGCGCTCGACTCGGCCGGCGCCATGCTCGCCAAGGCGCAGGCCAACCGCGCGATGGCCACCGAGCTGGCCACGCGCTACAAGCCGCTGGCTGAGGCCAAGGCGATCAGCCAGCAGGACTACGTCAATGCCGAGGCGGCGCGTTTGCAGGCCGAGGCCGACGTGGCCGCCGGCCAGGCCGCCGTGCAGACCGCGAAATTGAACCTCGCATACGCGCACGTCACCGCGCCGATCGCCGGGCGCATCGGGCGTGCCACGGTGACCGAGGGCGCACTGGTGAGTGCCGCCGAGGCCACGCTGCTGGCCACGATCCAGCAGGTGGGCACGGTGTACGTGAACTTCACCCAGTCCAACAACGAGGTGCTGCGCCTGCGCAAGCTGATGTCGGCCAACAAGCTGCGCAAGGTGGGCAACGGCGAGGGCGCCGAGGTGCGCGTGCTGCTCGACGACGGCAGCGAGCTGCCGCGGCCGGGCAAGCTGCTGTTCACCGACTTGTCGGTCGACCCCACGTCGGGCCAGGTCACCCTGCGCGCCGAGGTGCCCAACGCACAGGGGCTGCTGCTGCCGGGCCAGTACGTGCGCGTGCGCATCTCGCAGGCCGAGTTGCCGGCCGCGGTGCTGCTGCCGCAGCAGTCGGTGACGCGCACGGCGCAGGGCGACAGCGTGCAGGTGGTGGGTCCCGAGAACAAGCCGCAGACTCGCCAGGTGCAACTCGGCGACGCGCAAGGCAACGACTGGATCGTGCTGTCGGGGCTGCAAGCCGGCGAGCGCGTGATCGTCGAGGGCTTCCAGAAGATGATGGTGCCCGGCGCGCCCGTCGATCCGACGCCGTGGGCGGGCGCTGCACCGCGCGCGCAGGGTGCCGCTTCGGGCGTGGCACCCGCTGCATCGGCTGCCGGCGCCGGTAAGACGTCGTAAGGGGCGGCCCGCATGGCACGCTTCTTTATCGACCGTCCGATCTTCGCGTGGGTCATCGCGCTGTTCCTGCTGGTGGCCGGCGGCGTGTCGATCCGGCTGCTGCCGATCGCGCAATACCCGACGGTGGCGCCGCCGTCGCTCAGCGTGACCGCGTTCTACCCCGGCGCGTCGGCCAAGACGCTCGAGGAGAGCGTGCTCAGCGTGATCGAGCAGGAGATGAACGGCTCGCCTGGCCTGATCTACATGGAGTCAGTGGCGCAGGCCAACGGCTCGGGCTCGATCACGCTCACCTTCGAGACCGGCACCGATGCGGCGCTGGCGCAGGTCGACGTGCAGAACCGCCTGAGCCGTGCCGCGCCGCGCCTGCCCGCGGCGGTGACGCAACAGGGCGTGCGCGTCGACAAGGCGCGCAGCAACTTCTTGCTGTTCACGATCTTGTCCACCACCGACGGCTCGTACGACCCGGTGGCGCTCGGCGACTACGCATCGCGCAACATCGTGCCCGAGATCCAGCGCATCCCCGGCGTCGGCCAGGCGCTGCTGTTCGGCACCGAGCGCGCGATGCGCATCTGGATCGACCCGGACAAGCTGGTGGGCTATGGCCTGTCGACGAGCGATGTCAACAACGCGATCCGCGGCCAGAACGCGCAGGTGTCCTCCGGCACGATGGGCGATCTGCCGATCGTGCAAGGCCAGCAGATCAGCGCCACGGTGGTCGTGAGCGGCCAGCTCGACAGTCCCGACAAGTTCAACGACATCGTGTTGCGTGCCAACACCGACGGCTCGACCGTGCGTCTTCGCGACGTGGCGCGCATCGAGCTCGGCGGCCAGAACTACGCCACCTCGGCGCGCCTGAACGGCAATCCGTCCACCGGCATCGGCGTGCAGCTCTCGCCCACCGGCAATGCGCTGGCCACCGCCACCGCGGTGCACGCGCGCATGGGCGAGCTTGCGAAGTACTTCCCCAAGGGCATGAAGTACGAAATCCCGTACGACAGCTCGCGCTTCATCCGCATCTCGATCGGTACCGTGGTCGAGACGCTGCTGGAAGCGATGGCGCTGGTGTTCCTGGTGATGTTCATCTTCCTGCAGAGCTTCCGCTACACACTGATCCCGGCCATCGTGGTGCCTGTCGCGTTGATGGGTGCCTTCACGCTGATGTTCGCGCTCGGCTTCACGATCAACGTGCTGACGATGTTCGCCATGGTGCTGGCGGTGGGCATTCTGGTCGACGACGCGATCGTGGTGATCGAGAACGTCGAGCGCATCATGAGCGAGGAGGGCTTGAGCCCGCGCGAGGCCACGCGCAAGGCGATGGGTCAGATCACCGCGGCCATCATCGGCATCACGGTGACGCTGGCCGCGGTCTTCATCCCGATGGCGTTCTTTCCGGGCTCGGTGGGCAACATCTACCGCCAGTTCTCGCTGGTGATGGTGAGCTCGATGTTGTTCTCGGCTTTCCTTGCGCTGTCGCTCACGCCGGCGCTGTGCGCCACGCTGCTCAAGCCGGTGCAGGCCGGGCACCACCTGGAGAAGCGCGGCTTCTTCGGCTGGTTCAACCGCGGGTTCAAGCGCACCACTCACGGCTACGAAGGCGGCGTGGCGTGGATCCTCAAGCGCGTGGGCCGCACGATGGTGGTGTTCGTGCTGTTGTTGGCGCTGGTCGTG
>DATKJN010000613.1:0-2368 GCA_035543655.1 Burkholderiaceae bacterium
CGCGATGCGGCGGACGGATCGTCGTCAGCGGCGGGTTGACCAGGTCGACCAATTGCATGTCGTTGTGGCCGGTGATCGACACATCGGCCGGGATGCGCAGGCCGGCGGCCGCCAGCGCATCGTAGGCGCCGAGCGCGACCAGGTCGTTGCAGCACACCACACCGTCGGGCCGGGTGCCTTTGGCTGCCAGCAGGCGTGCCATCGCAGCGCGCCCGGCTTCGCGGCTGTAGGCCTCGCAAACGGCAATCCCGCTCGCGCTCGTGCCGTGGTCGCGCAGGGCCTGCTCGAAGCCGAGGCGACGGCCCACGCCGGTGGGCAGGTTCTGCGGCCCGGCCAGATGGGCCAGGTGTCGGCAGCCGGTGAGCCACAGGTGGTCGACCGCGAGCTTCATCGCGAGGCGGTCGTCGCTGATCACCGACGGCACGCGGCCGGAGTCGTCGGCCCGGTTGACCATGACCGCGCTCAGTCCTGACGCGACGATGAAGTCGATCAACGGATCCTCGCGCGATGCAATGGCCAGCACCATGCCGTCGACCCGCTGGGCCAGCATGCGTTCGACGATCGGCTGTGCCATCGCCTGGCTGGCCACGTTGGCCACCAGCACGAACGTGCCGCGCGCCGCGGCATGCGCTTCGATGCCCTGAAGAATCGGCGGGAACACCGGGTTGGTGATGTCGGGCACCAGCACGCCGATGGTGTGCGTGCGGCCGGTGCGCAGCGCCGACGCGGCGCGGTTGGGCCGGTAGCCGAGCCGGCGCGCAGCGGCTTCGATGGCCGCCACCACCTCGGCGCTCACGCCGCCGGGGCGGCGCTGATCGAGTGCGCGCGACACGGTGGACACGTGCACACCGGCGGCACGTGCGACGTCGCGGATGGTGACGCTCGCCGCAGCAGTGGCGAGGGGCTTGCGCTTTTTCGAGATCACGGGTCGCAAACGTTTGCTGCTCGTTGTGCCGCGCGGGTTCTAGGGAAACTACGCGGGCGTTCGGTTCGCTGGATTGTCCCAAAATTCAGTGATGCGCAAACGTTTGCGTCCTGCCAGCCTCAGAGCGTGGATCTGCGCCGTGAGCATGGGCGCGCTGGCACCGGTTGGCTTGACGGCGCGTGCCCAACCGGCTGAACTGGTGGTCGTCAACGCGCGCGTTGCCACGCTCGATGCCGCCTCGCAGATGGCCGACGCGCTGGCGGTGCGCGGCGGGCGGCTGATCGCCGTGGGCCAGCGCGCTGCAGTGGAAGCATTGGCCGGCCCCGACACGCGCCGCGTCGACGCCGGCGGGCGCACGGTCGTGCCGGGGTTGATCGACTCGCACATGCACGCGATCCGCGCGGCGCTGAGCTACGCCACCGAAGTCAACTGGATCGGTGCGGCGTCGATCGACGAAGCGATGGCACGGCTGCGTGACGCGGCGGCGCGTGCGCGCCCGAACGGCTGGTTGATCGTCGCCGGCGGTTGGACCGAACTGCAGTTCGCGGAGAAACGCCGGCCGACGCTGGCCGAAGTGCAGCGCGCAGTGCCCAACAACCCGACCTACCTCCAGATGTTCTACAGCCATGTGCTGATGACGCCGAGCGCGCTGGCGGAGGCGGGTGTCTCGCTCGATGCGCCGCCGCAAGGCCTGGCGCAGGAGCGCGATGCCTCGGGTGCGTCCACCGGCTGGCTCACCGGCAACATCATCGGCGTGTCGGCGCTGTTCGACCGCCTGCCCAAGCCCACCTACGACGACAACCTGCGCGGCACGCGGCTCTTCTTCACCGAGCTCAACCGGCTCGGCATCACCGGCGTCATCGATCCCGGCGGTTTCAACATCAGCGCGTCGCAGTACGCGGCGCTGTTCCAGCTCTGGCGCGAGCGCGCGCTGACCGTGCGCGTCGCCTACAGCCTGTTCGCGCAGAACATCGGTGCCGAGTTGGCCGAGTTTCGCAACCTGACGCAGCTGCTGCCGATGGGCTACGGCGACGACATGCTGCGCTTCAACGGCATCGGCGAGCGCATCACCGGCGCGATGTACAACAACAACCAGCCCGATGCCGCGGCGAAGGAGAAATTCCTCGAGATCGCGCGCTGGGCCGCGCGACAGAAGCTCGCACTGACGATCCACTGGCAGGAGAACGCCTCGGTGCACCACCTGCTCGATCTGTTCGAACAAGTGCATCGCGAGACGCCGCTCGGCGAACTGCGCTGGTCGGTCGCCCACCTCGACAACGCCAGCGCCGACACGCTGGCACGCATGAAGGCGCTCGGCATCGGCTGGACGATGCAGGACGCGATGTACCTCAACGGCGACCGCATGGCGGCAGCCGCCGGCGACGCGGCGCGCCGCATGCCGCCGCTGGCCACCGCGCTGCGCCTGGGCGTGCGCGTGGGCGC
>DATKJN010000614.1:0-2827 GCA_035543655.1 Burkholderiaceae bacterium
TCTGTGCCACTGCCATGCCGGCTTCGGTCATGTCACCGTCGAGCAGGTTGCGACGATGCGGCGGCGATTGCACCCAGCCGTCCAACAGGCGCTGCGCCAGCTCATCGGCCTGAAAGCCGCGCGCGCTGGAGGCGAATGCGATGTTCTCGGCCGTGAGGCAATGGTCATATCCCTGGGCCGTGGCGCGCTCGGCCGGCTGACGTCCATCGACCTCGTGGCCATACCGATCGGTCTCGGCCATGTACTGCGCAAAACGCAACGCGGCCGCGCTCAGGCGGGGCTCGCTGCCGAGCGGCTTCCAGCCCGAAGCGGCGCGCAATTCGTTGCTGCGTTGCTGCAGCTTGCGCGTCACGTCGCCAGCGAAGTCGGCCCAGGCACTGAGCGGTGCGCACAGCACCAGTGCCCAAGCCACTGCCGTCGCGCCACGAGTCAAACGGCAAGGCAAGGCGGCGGCACGCATCCGGGCCACTTTACGCCGGGCGCCTTGCTCGCCTGCCTTGCCTGGCGCTCAAGCCGCTCGTTCGGCCAGGAAGATCTCGACGCGGCGGTTCTGAGCGCGCCCTCTGTCGCTGGTATTGCTGGCGATCGGCTCGTGCGCGCCGCGGCCCTGCACGTCGATGCGTTGCGCATCGACGCCACGCACGCTCAGGTAGTTGCGCACCGCTTGCGCGCGTTCCACCGACAGCGCCTGGTTGATCGCGTCGCTGCCGGTGGAGTCGGTATGGCCGACCACCGTCACGCGCACCTTCGAGTCCAAGCCCTTGGTCAGTTGATCGAGCACCGGGCGCATCTCGGGCTTGATGTCGGCGCGGCCGGTATCGAACGAGATGTCGTTCGGCACGCTGAGCTTGAGTTGGTTGTCCTGCGTGCGCTCGACCTCGACTCCCGAGCCCGCCGTGGCGGCCTGCATCTCCTTGCGCTTGTCTTCCATGTGCTTGGACCAGAGGTTGCCGGCCACGGCACCGATCGCGCCGCCGATCACCGCACCCTTGCCGGCGCTGTGACCGGTGGCAGAGCCAATGGCCGCTCCGGCCACGGCGCCGCCGCCGGCGCCGACGGCGGTGCCCTTCTGCCGTTCGCTCATCGATTCGCAGGCGCCGAGCAAGGCCACTGCGACGGTTGCGGCGCACCAGGCCGCGGCGCGCCCGCGCGATGCACGGGTGGTTGGATTGGATGTCATGTGGTACTCCTCATGAATGAGTCGAGCCGCATGCTGCGCGGGCGCAGCGCGCGTGTTCCGCTACACAGCAATCGCCGTGCGCGCCGAGTTGGGCACAACGATTGCCGAATCCAACGGATGACTCATGGACGACACGACATGTTCACATCCCGTTCCGCACGGCACGCCGCATCCGGCGGCCGCCCTGGCACGCTGAGCCATCTGGCCTCGATGGCCGCATTGGCGGCCCTGGTGGGCGCCAGTTGGCACACCTTCCGCAACACGCACCAGCGCCGCGTGGACGCACGCCCGCGCGCCAAACCGGAGCGCGAGCAGGTGTGGGAGGGCGAGGGCGGTCAGAGCCAGATGCCCAAGTCACCGCCGCCCTGACGGCGACGCATGCATGCGGCTTCCCCCGAAGTCGCTTCCCGCGCCATCCGGCGCGTCTTTGGTCGAATCATCATTCAACGAAGGAAACACACCATGTCTCCACCTCTGAGCCCCACCTCAACGTCCACTGCAGACCTGCCGTCGGGTGTGCCCGGTTCGGTGTCCGATCCGGCGATCGAACGCGTGGCTCGCGGGGCACACTCTGCGGTCGATCGCGTGGCGGGCACAGTCGAGCGCGTGCGCACCGGTGTGCAAGGCGCCCTGGGCACGGTGAACGAGCGCATGCACGACCTGCAGTCGAACGGCGACGTGTGGGTCGACACGGCGCGCGAACGGGTGCGTGAACACCCGCTGGCTACCGTCGGCATTGCCCTCGCCGCCGGCTATCTGCTGGCTCGCATCCTGCGGTCGTGAAGTCACGACGCGCTGGCGGCGCCGCTGTGTCGCGGGCTGCCGGCGTGGTTGCGCCCGCTCTCGCGGCGCGTGCGTCGTGCGCGCGCGCCAACTGAGACTGGCATATGGACTGGGCCAGCTTGTTTCGCTTCGAGATGAACCCGCTCGAGCTGGTGGTGCGCGGCAGCTTGATGTATTGGTTCATCTTTCTGCTGTTTCGCTTCGTGCTGCGGCGCGACGTCGGCTCGATTGCCATCGCCGACATCCTGCTGCTGGTGCTGATCGCCGATGCGTCGCAAAACGCGCTGGCCGGCGGCTACACCAGCGTGGCCGAGGGCTGCCTGCTGGTGGCCACGATCGCCGGCTGGAACTACGCGCTCGACTGGGCCAGCTACCAGTTCAAGGTCGTGCGTCGCATCGTCGAGCCGCCACCGCTGCCGCTGATCCGCCGCGGCCACGTGCTGCGCGCCAACCTGCGGCAGGAAATGCTCACGTTGGACGACCTCTATGCGAAGCTGCGTGAGCAGGGCATCGAGGACGTGCAACAGGTGAAGGCCGCGTTCATGGAGTCCGACGGCATGATCAGCGTGGTGCGCGACGAGCGCCGAGACGCGTCGGCGCAGGATGGTGTGCGGCGCAGGCCAGCAAGCTGAACGGCTCTGTGCGGGTCGGTCCCGGCCTGGGCCGGGACCGGGTCAAGCGCTCGTCACTGTGGAGCACGCACGATCACGTCGTTGCGCACCTCGCGCACGTCGGGCACCGAGCGGGCGAGCTGCGCGGCGCGCTGCCGCTCGGTCTCGCTGGTGGCAAAGCCCGACAGCTGCACCGTGCCCTTCAGCGTCTCGACACTGATGCGCGTGGCCGCCACTTCGGGGTCTTCCGCGA
>DATKJN010000615.1:0-3382 GCA_035543655.1 Burkholderiaceae bacterium
CTGGTGCCGGGCCGCAAGGTGATCGACCACGTGTCGGCACTGCTGGAGTTTGACAACGGCGCGCGCGGCACCTTCACGGTGACGCAGGCCGCCGCCGGCGGCGAGAACGACATCCGCCTGCGCGTATACGGTGAGAAGGGCTTGATCGACTGGTCGCACCGCGAGCCGAGCTACCTCAGGCTCGCGCTGCACGGCGAGCCGGTGCGCACGATCGGCCGCGGCGATGCCTATCTGCCACCCGAAATCATCGCCGCCGGCCGCACGCCACGCGGCCACCCCGAAGGCCTGCGCGAGGCGTTCGCCAACATCTATGCCGAGATCGCGCAGGAGCGCATGGCGCGCGAACTCGGCGACACGCCGCCGCAGTTCCCGTACCCGCGCATCGAGGACGGCGTGCACACGATGGCCTTCATCGAAGCCTGTGTCGCGTCGCAGGCGCGCGGCGGCTGGGTCGACGTGAAGGACACGCGATGAAGGTCTGCATCGTCGGTGCCGGGGCCATCGGCGGCTTCATCGGCGCGCGGCTGGCGATGAGCGGCCACGACGTGAGCGCGTTCGCGCGCGGCGCCACGCTGTCGGCGCTGCGCAAGCACGGCTGGCGCCTGCGCCAGGGCGGCCAGGTGCGCGGCGGCCCGGCGCGCGCGTCCGACCGCACCGCCGAGCTGGGCGCGCACGACCTGGTGGTGATCGCCGTCAAGGGGCAGTCGCTGCCCGGCGTGGCGCCGCACATCCGGCCGCTGCTGGAGCCGCACACGCTGGTGCTGCCGGCGATGAACGGTGTGCCGTGGTGGTTCGGCCGCGGCGTGCCGGCGCTGGAGACCGCGCCGCTGGACAGCGTGGACCCTGCCGGCGTGGTGTCGAAGGCCATTCCGCTCGAGCAGGTGATCGGCTGCGTGGTGCACGCCAGCACCTGGACCTCGGAGCCCGGATTGGTCGAGCACAAGATGGGGCAGGGCCTGATCGTCGGCGAGCCCGCGGGCGGCGAGTCCGACCGCGTGCAGCGCCTGGGCGACACGCTGAAGCAGGCCGGCTTCGACGCCACCGTGTCGGCCGACGTGCGGCGCGACATCTGGTACAAGTTGTGGGGCAACATGACGATCAACCCGGTGTCGGCGATCACCGGTGCGCCGACCGATCGGGTGCTCGACGATCCGTTCGTGCTGGGGTTCTGCTCCGCGGCGATGCGCGAGGCGTCGGCGGTCGGTGCACGGATCGGTTGCACGATCGAGCAGCAGCCCGAAGACCGCCACGCGATCACGCGCAAGCTTGGCAGCTTCAAGCCCAGCATGCTGCAGGACGTGGAAGCCGGGCGCACACTCGAGCTCGACTCGCTGGTGGGCGTGGTGCGCGAGATCGCGCAGCGGGTCGGCGTGGCCACGCCGAACATCGACGCGCTGTTCGGCCTCACGCGCCTGTTTGCGCGCACGCGCGGGCTGTACACAGGAGACAAGCGATGAAACTCACGGCACAGCAGCTGCAACAGTTCGACCGCGACGGCTATCTGTTCTTTCCCGGCCAGTTCACCCCGCAGGAGGTGAAGACGCTGACTGGCGTGGTGCCCGAGCTCTATGCGCGGCGCGAGGTCTACAACGTGCGCGAGAAGGACAAGGACGCCGTGCGCATCAACTTCGCAGCGCACCTGTACAGCAAGCCGTTCGCCACGCTGGCGCGGCATCCGCGCATGGTGCAGCCGGTGATGGACCTGTTCGACGAGCCGGTCTACATGCACCAGTTCAAGATCAACGGCAAGGCCGCGTTCGACGGCGACGTGTGGCAGTGGCACCAGGATTACGGCACCTGGCTCAACGACGACCAGATGCCCACCGAGCGCGCGATGAACGTGGCGATCTTCCTCGACGACGTCAACGCGTACAACGGCCCGCTGATGTTCATCCCGGGCAGCCACAAGAAGGGTGTGGTCGACGCCAGGCACGACACCACGACCACCAGCTATCCGCTGTGGACGGTGGACAACGACCTGATCGCGCAGCTGGTCGAGCGCGCCGGCGGCATGAACGGCGGCATCGTGAGCCCCACCGGACCGGCTGGCTCGATGATCCTGTTTCACAGCTGCCTGGTGCACGCCTCCGGCAGCAACCTGTCGCCGTGGCACCGCGTGAGCGTGTACCTGAGCCTGTGTGCCGTCAGCAACCACATTCGCCGCTTCAAGCGGCCAGAGTACATCGCGCACCGCGACTTCAGGCCGATCGAGCTGCTGCCCGACGATTGCCTGCTCAAGCCTTACCCGGTCGACCTGCCTTGGTTGGACGGCATGCCGGCGAGCGCGCTGCAGACGTCGAGCGTGCCGTTCGGCGAGGCCAAGCAGGCCGCCTGAGGCCGTGCGCCGCGTCAGGCCCGCGCGCTGAAGCCGGGCCTGTGGCGCGGCGGTGCCATGGGTGTGGCGCCGGCACGAAACGACGCCAACGTCGGTGCGCGTTGCACCCGCGTGGGTTCGTTACGGGACGGCTCCGTCTCCGGGGTGCGCGACGCTTGCCACAGCCGCCAGGCGTTGATGGGCAGCAGCATCAGGTGCAGCACCAGCACCGGCGGCAGCCAAGCGACCAGCGCGTAGCCGATGAACATCACGTTGCTGGCGATGGCGACGGCGCGCAACGTGGTGATCTGCTGCGCCAGGAAAGTGATCAGGACCAGGCCAGCGGCCGAGTAGCCCAGCAGGTCCGACGCGAAGGTGTCCGGATTCATGGTGCATTTGCGTTGCGCCATCCGGCCGGCCGGTTCACGCCAGTAGCCGTGCGCTGACTCAGGAAAACCCGAAGTCGAGGCGCGGTCGGCGGTGCGCCGAATGGGGTGCGGCAGCTCACCGGGTGTCCGCACCCCGCCTTGACAGCATCGGCGGCACTCAATATGATGAACGTCATATTCACACGTCAACCCATGGCCCGCATCGCCAACAGCCGCAAGGAAGAGACCCACGAGCGCATCGTGCAGGCCGCGGCGGGCGCGATCCGGCGTCACGGCTATGCCGGCGTCGGCGTGGCCGAGGTGATGAAGGAAGCTGGCCTCACACACGGCGGCTTCTACGCGCACTTCAAGTCGCGCGACGAGTTGCTGGTGGAGGCACTGGCGCGTGCCGGCAGCGACAGCGGCGCCCACATCGCGCGTGCAGCGCAGGCCCGGCAGGCGCGCGGCGTGAGCGTGTTTCGCGCCTTCATCGACAGCTATCTGTCCGAGACGCATCTGCGATCGATGGACACCGGCTGTCCGGTGGCGGCGCTCGGCTCCGACATGGCGCGACAGTCGGGCGGTGTGCGCCAGGCGTCGGCGCAACGGGTCGAACGGCTGATCGGCGCGGTGCGCGACACCTTGCCCGGCGCCACGCGGACCACCGCGTCGGTGATCGCGGGCACGCTGGTCGGCTCGC
>DATKJN010000616.1:0-2134 GCA_035543655.1 Burkholderiaceae bacterium
CACTGGAGCGGCAAGGCATGATGGATTCTTGCACTGTGTGTGCGCGGCGCGGCAGGCGGTACCCGGTGTGGGCTCCTACTGGTGCGGTCGGCCCTGCGGGCCGACTGCGCTGCGATGCTCGCGCCACAAGGGCGGCTGTGATGCCGCTCGCAGTGGCGCTGAACGCGCCCCTGCTTCATGGCTTCTCGCCGGTCCGACGCCTGGGGCGCCGGACTTCCCCTTGCGTCGCTGCGCTTCTCGCCGCCCCGCAAGTCGCCCATCCCGGGTACCGCCCACCGCGCAGAGACGCTCGCGTTCTTCGGCGAGGAACACACCGGCGCCCCAGCAAAGCCGTGGGCGGGCGTGCGCCGGCAGCGACATTGCGCGGCGCTGAGGACCGCAGAGCGCATGGCCGCGCGCGCGCAGCGCGCGCTTCAACTTCTGACTCGCGTCGACTGTTCGAGCACAGCGAACGCAGTGAGCGCAGCGAGTTTCGCCGTGGGCCATGCGATCGAGGACCGCAAGGGAGTCGGCCTGCAGGGCCGACCGCCGTGCACGAGCGCCGGCGCATACCTGCCCGCGGCTTTTCTCGCTGAGCGCCAGCAGCATGACCACGGCCTTCGTCGATTTCCGCAACGTCTGGCTCGCCTACAACGACGAGTTGCTGGCGCAAGGGCACTTCGCGGTCGAGGACATCTCGCTGCAGGTGAACCAGGGCGAGTTCATCGCCATCGTCGGCCCCAGCGGTTGCGGCAAGTCGACCTTCATGAAGTTGACCACCGGGCTGAAGATGCCGAGCCAGGGCACGATCCAAATCGATGGCCGGCCGGTGACGGGGCCGCTGAAGATCAGCGGCATGGCGTTCCAGGCGCCCAGCCTGCTGCCGTGGCGCACCACGGTCGACAACGTGCTGCTGCCGCTGGAGATCGTGGAGCCGTACCGCTCCAGCTTCAAGGCCAAACGCAAGGAGTACGAAGCCAAGGCGCGCACCCTGCTCAAGAGCGTCGGACTCGGCGGCTACGAGGACAAGTTTCCGTGGCAGCTGTCGGGCGGCATGCAGCAGCGCGCCAGCATCTGCCGTGCGCTGGTGCACGAGCCGAAGATGCTGCTGCTCGACGAACCGTTCGGCGCGCTCGATGCATTCACGCGCGAGGAGCTGTGGTGCGCGCTGCGCGACCTGCATGCGGCGCAGCGGTTCAACGTGATCCTGGTCACGCACGATCTGCGCGAGAGCGTGTTCCTGGCCGACACCGTGTACTGCATGAGCAAGAGCCCCGGCCGCTTCGTCGTCAAGCGCGACATCGACCTGCCGCGGCCGCGCGACCTCGAGGTGACCTACACGCCGCAGTTCACCGACATCGTGCACGAGCTGCGCGGCCACATCGGCGCCGTGCGCGGCATGGCCAGTGCCGCTGCCGTGCCGCAGTGACGAACACCCGATGAAGATCACGCGCAACGTCGAACGCTGGTCGCCGCTGATCGTGCTGGCCGCCGTGTTGCTGCTGTGGCAGCTCGTGGTGGTGGTGTTCGGCATCGCCGAGTACATCTTTCCGAGCCCGTGGCAGATCGCGCTGCAGTTCGTCGAGTTCAAGGCGCCGCTGATCGAGGCCGCGTGGAAGACCTTTTGGGTCACGATGCTGGGCTTCGCGCTGTCGATCGTGGTCGGCGTGCTGCTCGGCTTTCTGATCGGCAGCTCGCGGTTGGCCTATACGGCGCTGTATCCGCTGATGGTGGGCTTCAACGCGGTGCCCAAGGCGGCGGTGGTGCCGATCCTGGTGGTGTGGTTCGGCATCGGGCTCGGACCCGGCATCCTGACCGCGTTCCTGATCTCGTTCTTTCCGATCACCGTGAACATCGCCACCGGCCTGGCCACGCTCGAGCCCGAGCTCGAAGACGTGTTGCGCGTGCTCGGCGCACGGCGCTGGGACGTGCTGATCAAGGTCGGCCTGCCGCGATCGATGCCGTACTTCTATGGCTCGCTGAAGATCGCCATCACTCTGGCTTTCGTCGGCACGGTGCTGGCCGAGATGACCGCCGGCGACTCCGGCATCGGCTACCTGATGCAGACCGCGGGCAGCCAGCAGCGCATGCCGCTCGCGTTTGCCGGCCTGGTGACGATCGGCGCCATGGCGATGGGCATGTACGAGTTGTTCTC
>DATKJN010000617.1:0-10735 GCA_035543655.1 Burkholderiaceae bacterium
CGGGCCGGAACGCGACCGCCGCGCCATCCTCGCGATGGCCGGTACCTACCGGGTGACGTTCGACTTCCTGGAAGTCGCCGGCTTCGTGCCGACCGACAAGGTGATCGCTCCGTACCAGTCGTGGGCCACCGAGAAGGTCTACGTCGACCAGGACCGTCCCGGATTCGTCAGCCTGGTGCACATCCTCGAAATGCGCATGCTCGACAAGGACGGCGCCCCCAGTGAGCCGATGGTCACCAAACACTGGCGACAGGACTGGGCGTATGAGCCGACCGAGATCGTCGAATACAAGGGCCGCGATCGCTGGCAGCGTCGAGCGTTGAGCGAGACCGAGAGGCGCGGCGTGTGGATGCAGTCGGTCTACCAGGTCGACGAGTCGCCGCGCTATGCAAGCGTCGGGCGCTGGCAGCACACGGCGACCTTCTCCAGCTGGATCAGCGGCGACACCTGGCGTCCGCTGCCGCGCCGCGAGTGGAGCGTGCGCGACGACTATCAGGTGCTGGTCGGCACCAACCGCCACACCGTGGCGCCGACCGGCTGGCTGCAGGAAGAGAACAACCTGAAAACCGTGCTCGACGGCCAGCGCGCGGTCGATCCTGCCAAGCCGTACGTCGGCCGCGAGTACGGCGTGGCCCGCTACGAACGCATCCGCGACGTCGACTTCGCGGCAGCCGATCGCTACTACGCGCGAACACGGGCCTTCTGGGATCGTGTGCGCGACACCTGGAGCACCGCGTTCGCGCAGCAGGGCACCGTCACGCTGCGCGGGCCGGTGGACAAGCTTGGCCTGTTCGTGCCGCTGTTCGCACGCGCCAGCGAAATCGAGGAGCAAACGGCCGACGAACGCGACAGCGACCGCGTGATCCGCGCCGTGCTGGTCGACATGGGCGCGCTGCGCTGACGCAAGCGCTCAGGATCCACCGCCCTTGGGCTCACTGCGCGGCCGGCTGCTGCGCACGCCGACGCGTGAAGGCGCGCCCGATCGCCTCGGCCAGCATGGCCGGCGAACATGGCTTGGGCAGCACGTCCATCTGCTGGCGCACCGCCTGCTCCAATCGCACGGCATAACCGGTCATCAGCACCACCGGGACCGGCGAGTCGCGCTTCAGCAGTTGCGAAGCGAGCGCGATGCCATCGATGTCGCCTGGCATCTCGATGTCGCTCAGCACCACGTCGACCTCGCCGGGGTGCTCGTCGACGTACCGCAGGGCGGCCTCGCCGCCGCCAGCCTGGTACACCGTGCAACCCATCGAGACCAGCAGTTCGCGCGTGGCGTGTGCCACGGCGTCGTTGTCTTCCACCAGCAGCAGGCGGCAGCTCAGGTCGTGCGCGACCCGCCGCTCGTCGCGATGGACGTCTTCCGGCGCGCCGCTGCGCTTGAAGTACAGGCGCACGCGAGCGCCGCCGCCGGGGCGCGAATCGATGTGCGCCGAGCCGCCGGCGCTGTGGCACAGCGCCTGCACCTGGCTGAGGCCCAGGCCGGTGCCCTGGCCCAGCGGCTTGGTGGTGAAGAACGGCTCGAAGGCGCGGCCGACGGCTGCCGCCTCGAACCCCGGCCCGTTGTCGATCACCTCGAGCATCACGAACGCGCCGCTGCCGGGAGTCGGGTCGCCGGCCACCGCATTGCGCGCCCGGATGTCGAGCCGCCCGCTGCCGCGCATCGCGTCCTTGGCATTGACCGCCAGGTTGATCAGCGCCAGTTCGAGCTCGGCGGCGTCGACCTCGATCGGGCCGGTGTCGGCCGAGACTTCGCACGACAGCGCGATCGACGAGCCCAGCAGCGGCCGCAGCAGGTCGAGCAGGGCGGGCAGCCGTTCCTGCAGCACGATGCGCTCGGGCAGCAGCGCTTGCTTGCGGGCGAACGCCAGCAGCTGGCGCGTCAGCTTGGCCCCGGAGCCCACCGCGCGCTCGATCGCCGCCAGCTGCGCGCTGTCGGCCACTTCGGGGCGCATCCGGCGGTGCAGGTACAGGTTGCTGTTGACCACCATCAGTAGATTGTTGAAGTCGTGCGCCACACCGCCGGTGAGGCGCCCCATGGCCTCGAGCTTCTGCGACTGCATCAGGGCCAATTCGACCCGTTGCCGCCGCGCGCGCTCGTCGTCGAGCCGCTGCAACGCATCGAGCTCCTCGCGCGTGCGCACGAGCGCCAGCCAGGCCATCCAGGCGAAACCGAACGTCGTCGGGAACACGAACAACGCCAGCAGCAGGCAGTGGCGTCGCCACTCGTCGATCACGATGGCGCGGTCGAGCCCGGTGACCACGACCACCGGATACTTCACCAGGCTGCGGAACGAGCGCAGGCGATCGACGCCGTCGAAAGGCGACGCCCCTTCGTCTTCGCCGCTGATCGCGCCGGCGGCCACTTTGCGCATCAGCGGCGTGTCCGGTCGGATCTGGGAGGCGTCACCGCCGACCTCGGGCCAGCGCGCCAGCACGCTGCCATCGGTGCGCATCACGAAAGTGCGCAGCCCCGGCGTGGACGCGGCCAGCTCGCGGTAGAACTCGGTCAGGTAGCGCGGCCGCAGGCTCACGTGAACCGAACCGGCCAGGCTGCCGTCGTCGAGCGTTCGGCGCCGGCTCATGTCGAAGGCCTGCTCGCCGGTGGACCGGCTGACGATCGCCTGGGTCACGAAGACCGCAACGCCGCCGCTGCGGTGCGCCTGATACCACTCGCGGTCGCTGTAGTCGATCTGGCGCGGCGGCGGGTGAACGCGGCTGTTGGCCAGCGAGCGGCTGTCGGTGCCATGCACGAACAAGCCCTGCACCTGCGGCAGGTCGGCTGCCATCCGTTGCAGCCGCAGATGGATCTCGTCACTGCGCGCCAGCACCTCGGCATCGGTCGAGTTGCCCAGCATGTCGAGCATGCGCTGCAGCAGCATCTCGTTGGTCTCGAACAGCTTGAGGGCATGCTCTTGCGCGATGCGCGCCCCGCGGTCCAGACGCGCGCGGGCGTCCCGGAACTCCTGGTTGTAGAGATACGCCGCCACCACCGCAAACGACGCTGTCGGCAGCAGGATTGCGAGCACGATCACCGCGCGCAGGCGAGCCAGAGCGCGCTGGCGGCTGACGCCCAGCGCAGCGGTCGACCCCTCAGCCGGTCTGGCCTCGGGGTTCGGCGGGTCGGATGGGCTCACAAAAGGATTGAACGCACACGCCAAGGCGGCGTGCGCATCCTAAGCCCAGCCGGCGCGGCTGGCTCGACTTCTGGCCTAGGACGTGGGCTCGCCTTCGGCCAGTTCGATGCTTTGCGCCAGACTGCCTTTGGGACCTTCGACGAGTTCGTAGCGCACGCGACGGCCTTGCTCGAGCGTGCGGTAGCCCTCCATTCGGATGGCTGAAAAGTGCGCGAAAACGTCTGGCCCGCCGCCTTCGGGTTCGATGAATCCGAAACCCTTGGCATTGTTGAACCACTTGACGGTGCCGAACGGCATGTCAGCCTCCCTCACTCTCTGTTGGCTCTTTTTGATGGAGCGCGAGACGCAAATTCTTTGCGGGCGTTCATAAACGTGTCAAGCCGGTACGACCCCGAGATGCCAACGATGCCACTGCGAAGGACGTTGCAGACTCCAGTGCGCCCCAAACAGTGGCGCTGCCCTGGCGCAATTTCACGCCTTGCGTTCAGCCGCGACGCCACAACATCCCACCACGGACACCCCGAAAGGGCCAACTCGATAGAATCAGTTCATGCCTCCGGAGCCGCCGAAACCGCCGCCCAAGGCGCCAGCCGTGATCCGGCCCGATGGCGGGCAGGGTGCAGTTGTCGCGGAGCGAAAGACGGCGAAGACCAAGCCTCCGCGCATGTTTCAGGTGGTGATGTTGAACGACGACTACACCCCGATGGAGTTCGTCGTCATGGTGCTGCAGCAGACCTTCAAGCGTGACCTGGAAACGGCCACTCAGATCATGCTCAAAATCCATCACGAAGGCCGTGGCGTCTGCGGGGTCTACTCCAAGGACGTGGCGGCTACCAAGGTCGAGTTGGTTCTGGCGGCGGCGCGCCGCGCAGGACACCCCCTGCAGTGCATTATGGAGGCTGCATGATTGCGCAAGAGTTGGAAGTCAGTCTGCACATGGCCTTCGTCGAGGCGAGGCAGCAGCGCCACGAGTTCATCACAGTCGAGCACCTGTTGCTCGCGCTGCTGGACAACCCGTCGGCCGCCGAGGTGCTGCGCGCATGCGCCGCCAACATTGAGGATCTGCGCAAGAGCCTCACCACCTTCATCAAGGAAAACACGCCCACGGTGGGTGGAACCGAAGAAGTCGATACCCAACCGACGCTCGGGTTCCAACGTGTGATCCAGCGCGCGATCATGCACGTGCAGTCCACCGGCTCGGGCAAGAAGGAAGTCACCGGCGCCAACGTGCTGGTGGCGATCTTCGGCGAAAAGGACTCGCACGCGGTGTACTACCTGCATCAGCAGGGGGTGACGCGACTGGACGTGGTGAACTTCATCGCCCATGGCATCAAGAAGTCCGATCCGCCCGAGGCGCCCAAGTCCAACGAAGGCAGCTCCGAGGGCGAAAAGGACGAAGGCGGCGACTCCAAGGGCTCGCCGCTGGAGCAGTTCACCCAGAACCTCAACCAGCTGGCGCGCGACGGCAAGATCGATCCGCTGATCGGCCGCGAGGCCGAGGTCGAGCGTGTCATCCAGGTGCTGTGCCGCCGGCGCAAGAACAATCCCCTGCTGGTGGGCGAGGCCGGCGTCGGCAAGACCGCCATCGCCGAGGGCCTGGCCTGGCGCATCACGCAAAGCGATGTGCCGGAAGTGCTGGCGCAGTCGACCGTCTACGCGCTCGACATGGGCGCGCTGCTGGCCGGCACCAAGTACCGCGGCGACTTCGAACAGCGCCTGAAGGGCGTGCTGAAGTCGCTGAAGGACCAGCCGCACGCGATTCTGTTCATCGACGAGATCCACACGCTGATCGGCGCCGGTGCGGCCTCGGGTGGCACGCTGGACGCCAGCAACCTGCTGAAGCCGGCGCTGTCGACCGGCGCGATGAAGTGCATCGGCGCCACGACCTTCACCGAGTACCGCGGCATCTTCGAGAAGGACGCGGCGCTGTCGCGGCGTTTCCAGAAGATCGACGTGGTGGAACCCACGGTCGAGCAGACGGTCGAGATCCTCAAGGGCTTGAAGACGCGCTTCGAAGACCATCACAGCGTGAAGTACGCGCTCGGTGCGCTGCAGGCGGCGGCCGAGTTGTCGGCCAAGTACATCAACGACCGCCACCTGCCCGACAAGGCGATCGACGTGATCGACGAGGCCGGCGCCGCGCAGCGCATCCTGCCGGTGGCCAAGCGCAAGAAGACGATCACCAAGAGCGAAGTCGAAGAGATCGTCGCCAAGATCGCACGCATCCCGCCGGCCAGCGTGTCGAGCGACGACCGCAGCAAGCTCAGGAACCTGGACCGCGACCTGAAGAGCGTGGTCTTCGGGCAGGATGCCGCGATCGAAGCGCTCGCCGCCGCGATCAAGATGGCGCGCTCGGGCTTGGGCAAGCCCGACAAGCCGATCGGCTCGTTCCTGTTCTCCGGCCCGACCGGCGTCGGCAAGACCGAGGTGGCCAAGCAGCTCGCCTACGTCCTGGGCATCGAGCTGATCCGCTTCGACATGAGCGAGTACATGGAGCGCCATGCAGTGAGCCGCTTGATCGGCGCGCCGCCGGGCTACGTGGGCTTCGACCAGGGCGGCTTGCTCACCGAGGCGGTGAGCAAGAAGCCGCATGCGGTGCTCCTGATGGACGAGATCGAGAAGGCACACCCCGACGTCTTCAATGTGCTGCTGCAGGTGATGGATCACGGCACGCTCACCGACAACAACGGCCGCAAGGCCGACTTCCGCAACGTGATCATCGTGATGACCACCAACGCGGGCGCCGAGACCATGGGCAAGGCCACCATCGGCTTCACCACCAAGCGCGAGCAGGGTGACGAGATGGCCGACCTCAAGCGCCTGTTCTCGCCGGAGTTCCGCAACCGCCTGGATGCCACGGTGAGCTTCCGCGCACTCGACCAGGAGATCATCCTGCGCGTGGTCGACAAGTTCCTGCTGCAACTGGAAAGCCAGCTCGCCGAGAAGAAGGTCGAAGTCACCTTCACCGATGCGCTGCGCAAGCACCTGTCGGTCAAGGGCTTCGATCCGATGATGGGCGCGCGCCCGATGCAGCGCCTGATCCAGGACACGATCCGCCGTGCGCTGGCCGACGAGTTGCTGTTCGGCCGCCTGGTCGACGGAGGTCGGCTGACGGTGGACATCGACGACAAGGGCGAGGTGCTTCTCGACATCCAGCCGCCGCGCAAGAGCGACAAGCCGAAGGCCGAGACCACGCAGGTGTAGTAGGCCCACCCCCGAAGCGGCCTCCGGGCCGCTTCCCCCTTCGAGGGGGCAACACCGGCGGACCGGCAAAGCGCTCGCGCTTCGGCGAAGGCTCATATCGCGCCAGCGATGTGACGCCGTAGCCAAAGCCGGATCCGCGGTGTTCGCTGGCGGATGAGACGCTGGAGCGTCGCAGTCTTGGCTCAGCTTGCTGACGCCGCGGGGTCCTGGCGGAAGTACTCCGAGAACAGAGCGTACAGATCCGGGTGCTCGTCGCGCATGTCGCGCGGCGCCACAAAGAACGCCTCGGCCGCCACCGCGAAGAATTCACCGATCTCGGTGGCGCCGTACGGGTCGAGAACGGTGTCGCGACCGGCATCGGTCCAGGCACAGAATTGCTCGTACTCGGACTCGATCACGCCGCGCCAGCGCTGACGCAACTCCATGCTGGCCAGCGGCGGCACCCCGTCGGGCTCGCCATCGCCCATGTCGATCACGTGGGCGAACTCGTGGATCACCACGTTGTAGGCCCAGTCGGCTGACTCGCCGGCCTGGTGCACGTCTGTCCACGACAGCATCAGCGGGCCACCTTCCATCGCCTCACCGGACAGCACCTCGTCGTAGTTGTGGACCACGCCGTCGTCGTCCATCACCTCGCGCGCGGCCACCACCTCGTCGGGGTGGACCACGATGCCGACGAAGGCGCGGTAGGGCTGCAGGCCCAAGCGCAACACTGGCAGACAGGCCTGGACCGCGATGCGCACGGCCATGGCGTCGGTGACTTCCAGTCCGCCGGCACCGCTGAACTCCTTCTCGTCGAGAAACAGGCTGGTCAATCGGCGCAGCGCCGCAAGGTCGTCAACGCCCCAGCGCGCCAAAAACGGCAACGAGGCCAACGTCTCGAGCCACAGGTCGTCGGAGATCGCGCGCCGCTGGACGATGCGCTGTTCACGGTGGGCGCGCAGCTTCGACAGCCAATCACGGATCACGCCCGCTCCGCGTCTAGCGCACGCGCAGCCACCACCTGCACGCCATGCGCGCTCAGGCGCAACACGTTGCCTCGCGGAGTGCCGCCGTCGAAGTCCCAATCGCTCAGCACATGACGGGCGGCGGTGGCCGACAACACCACGCGGCCCGGCCGGTGGGTGTGGCCGTGCACCAGCGTGTCGCTGCCGGCGGCATCGAGCAACTGCAACGCTGCCGCGTGATCGACTTCGGCCCACAGCGCGGGCGACAGTTCGCCGTGGGTCTTGCTCGCATCGCGCATCGAGCGCGCGATCTCGCGGCGTTCGGCCAGCGGACGCTGCAGCGCGGCCGCCTGCCATTGCGGGTTGCGCACCATGGCGCGGAACTGCTGGTACTCGGTGTCCTCCAGGCACAGTGCGTCGCCGTGCGTGAGCACGGTGCGGCGACCGAACGCGTGCAACACGGTGGCGTCAGGCAATGAGCGCATGCCGCAGTGCGCCAGCATGGTGTCGCCGACCATGAAGTCGCGGTTGCCGTGCATGAACGCCACCGTGCGCAATGCACTGGCTTCGCGCAGGACCTCGGCGCAGGCATGCTCGAAATCGCCGTCGCGCGAATCGTCGCCGACCCAGGCCTCGAAGAGATCACCGAGGATGAACAAGGCGTCGGCGTCGCCGCCGAGCATCTGCATGCGCCAGGCTTCGAACGTGCGCGGCGCCTCGGCCTGCAAGTGGACATCGGAGAGGCACTCGATCACCTCCCAATGTGCGGGCGCATCCAAGCGATGCAGCGCCAGCGGCGCAAGGGCGGCTGGCATGCGACCTCGCTAACGCCCCGTCCGGTCAGGCAACTTCGGTCGCCTTGATGATGGTCACGTCGTCGAGCGGGACGTCGTCGTGCATGCCCTTGCGTCCCGTGGCCACGCCTTCGATCTTGTCGACCACGTCGGTGCCGGACACCACCTTGCCGAACACCGCGTAACCCCAGCCCTGCGGGGACTCGGACTTGAAGTTGAGGAAGCCGTTGTCGACCGTGTTGATGAAGAACTGCGCGCTCGCCGAGTGCGGGGCGGAGGTGCGCGCCATCGCCAGCGTGTACTTGTCGTTCTTCAGTCCGTTGTTGGCCTCGTTGGTGATGGGTGCGCGCGCTGCCCTCTGTTTCATGCCAGGCTCGAACCCGCCGCCTTGCACCATGAAGCCCTTGATCACGCGGTGAAACACCGTGCCGTCGTAGTGGCCGGCGCGCACGTACTCGAGAAAGTTCTGCGTGCTCACCGGCGCCTTGGCGTCATCGAGTTCGATGCGGAATGTTCCGGCGCTCGTGGTGATCTCCACGGTCTTGCTCATTTGTCGCTCTCCAGCGTGGCCTTCTTGATGACCACGGGTTGCTGAGGCACGTTCTGGTGGCCTGCCTTGTCGCCCACCGGCACGTCGCGGATCTTGTCGACCACCTCCATGCCGGAGATCACTTTGCCGAACACCGCATACCCGTTGCCGTCGGGCGAATTGGCGGCGTCGAGTCGTTGGTTGTCGACCACGTTGATGAAGAACTGCGAGGTTGCCGAATCGGGCACCGATGTGCGCGCCATCGCCACCGTGCCGCGCATGTTGCTCAAGCCATTGCGGCTTTCCAGCGGAATGGTCGGCCGCGTGGCCTTCTGCTTCATGTCGGCATCGAATCCGCCGCCCTGGATCATGAACGTCGGGATGACGCGGTGGAAGATCAGACCGTCGTAGTGGCCGTCCTTCACATACTGCACGAAGTTGGCGGTCGACTTGGGCGCCTTCTGCGCATCGAGCTGCACCACGATGTCGCCCAGGCTGGTGGCGAGCTTGACCTTTTGTGCCATCGCAGCAGGAACGCTGCCGACGGCAAGCGCAAGCGCGAACAGCCAGCGTGACATGGGATGCTTCATCGAACGGTCTCCAAGGGTGTCCGGATTGTGAATCCAGGAAGTCAAGGGCGCGCGCTCGGCCGGGGCCCGGCCAGCTCGCGGGTGAGTCGCAGCTTGCGCTGCAGGCTCTCGTCGCTGCGGCTGGTGCTGGCGCGCTCGAACGAGCGCAGCGCGAGCCGCAGGAACACGTCGCCCAGATTCTCGTGCGCCACCGCATAGCCGGGGTCGTGGCGCAGCGCGGTTTCGAGCAGCTCGCGCGCAGAATCGATGCGGCCTTGCGCGGCCAGCAGCACCGCCAGGTTGTTGTAGGGCTCGGGCAGATCAGGGAAATCCTCGATCAGCTTGTTGAGCGCGTCGATCGCCTCGGTCGTGCGCTGCAACTCGGTCAGCATCACCGCACGCAGAAAGCGCATCGACGCATCGCGCGGCCGTTCGGCGATGGCCTTGTCGGCGCGCTGCATCGCCACCGTGGTGTCGCCGCCGCGGAACAGCTTCTCAACTTCGCGGAGGTCCTGTGCGGTTTGCGCCCGCAAGGGCGCGGCCGCGGCCAACGCGAGCGCGGCGAAACAGCAGTAGCGCCAAGGGGGAGACACGGGGTGTAAGCGTGGTGATCGCAGCGTGGTGCGCCGCTATACTGAAATGATTGTATCGAGCCCCGGCGCGCGCCTTCACATGGGCTTATGAGCCTCCAGATCTACAACACCCTGACGCGCCGCGTCGAAGCTTTCACACCGCTGCAAGCCGGTCACGTGCGCATGTACGTGTGCGGCATGACCATCTACGACCTGTGCCACATGGGGCACGCGCGCATGATGATGGCCTTCGACGTGGTGTACCGCTGGCTGTGCACGCTGGGCTTTCGCGTGACCTACGTGCGCAACATCACCGACATCGAAGACAAGATCATCAACCGCGCGCTCGAACGGGGCATCACGATTCGTGCGCTCACCGACGAGATGATCGCGGCGATGCGGCAAGACCTGGCGGCCATCGGCACCGCGCCACCCACGCACGAGCCGCGCGCCACCGAATACGTGCCGCAGATGCTGTCCATGATCGACACGCTCGAGCAGAAGGGCCTGGCCTATCGCGCGCGCAGCGGTGACGTGAACTACGCGGTGCGCAAATTCCCCGGCTACGGCAAGCTCTCCGGCAAATCGATCGACGAACTGCGCGCCGGCGAACGCGTGGCGGTGGGCGAGGGCAAGGACGATCCGCTCGACTTCGTGCTTTGGAAAGCAGCCAAGCCGACGGAACCGGCCGATGCACAGTACCAGGGCCCGTATGGGCCGGGCCGCCCCGGCTGGCACATTGAGTGTTCGGCGATGAGCTGCGCACTGCTGGGCGAGGTGTTCGACATTCACGGCGGCGGCATGGATCTGCAGTTCCCGCACCATGAGAACGAGATCGCCCAAAGCGAGGGCGCATTGGGCAAGCCGTTCGTGCGCTACTGGCTGCACAACGGATTTCTCAACGTCGACAACGAGAAGATGTCGAAGTCGATCGGCAACTTCTTCACCATTCGCGACGTGCTGAAGCGGTACGACGGCGAGACGCT
>DATKJN010000618.1:0-2353 GCA_035543655.1 Burkholderiaceae bacterium
GCGCCACCGCAGACGCCAGCGCGGCCTGCGACAAGTCGGCCGCCGACAAGAAACTCGCCGGCGCGGCCAAGACCAGCCACGTCAAGAAGTGCATGGAAGACGCAGCGGCGAAGAAATAGGAATCCGCGCGCTCAGCGCACGCCGAGTCCGCGCGCCAGGCACACCGCCACCAACGGCACCACGATCATCAGGTGCGAGGCGGCCATCAGCCGCTTGCGCACCGCGGCCACCTCAACCGCATCGGGCAGGCCACGCCCAGCCACACGGTTGCGCTGCCACGCCTGGATGCGGCGTGACGCGCGGCCACCCACGATCACCATGGCAAGCCACAACACGAGCTTGGCCCACAACAGCGGCTGGGCGCCGTACCAGGCCGCGCCCTTGATGCCCCATGCCACTCGCGCGATGCCGGTGAACAGCACCGCCATCGCAGCGACGGCGGCAACCCGGTCCACCTGCGCCAGGCGCGCGAGCGACGCGTCGTTGAGCCATTCGGTGCGCGTGAGTGCGGCACTCGAACCGATGAACACCACCCAGGTCAGGATGGCGATCAGGTGCAGGTAGGCGAGGGCGGCTTCAAGAACCATGGCGCGCGTTCACGCCGCCAGCGGGTGACGCGTTGCGCGGACCCAGTACGCGGCTTCGCCGTACGCCTGCTTGATGAAATCGATCCACAGCCGCACGCGCAGCGGCAGGTGCTTGCGCTGCGGAAATACCGCGTATACGCCGTTCGGCGGGGCCGCGAACTCCTCCAGCACCGCCACCAAACGGCCATCGTCGACTTCGTCTTGCACTTCCCATGTGCTGCGCCAGGCGATGCCCATGCCCTGTGCGCACCAGTCGTGCAGCACCTGGCCGTCGCTGCAATCCAGTGTCCCGGCAGGACGGACGTGGATCACCTTGTTGTCGACCGTGAAGGCCCAGCCTCGCGGCTGGCTCGACTCGGAGGACAGCAGCAGGCAGCGGTGCTTGCTCAATTCGGCCGGCGTGCGCGGTGTGCCCTGCCGCTTGAGGTAGTCGGGCGTGGCCACGCACATGCGGCGGTTGTCGGCCAGGCGCACACTGACCAGGCTCGAGTCGGGCAGGTCGCCGACGCGCACGGCGCAGTCGAAGCCTTCATTGACGATGTCGACGACGCGGTCCGACAGGTTCAGCGACAGGCTCACGTCGGGATGCAGGCTCAAGAACTTGGGCACCAGCGGCGCGACGTGCCGACGCCCGAAGCCAGCCGGCGCCGTGATGCGCAAGTGGCCGCTGGCTTTGACACCGCCTTCGGTGACGCTGGCTTCCGCCGTTGCCAACTCGGCAAGGATGCGCTGGCAGTCTTCGAGGAACGCACTGCCTTCGTGGGTCAGCGTGATGCGGCGCGTGGTGCGCACCAGCAACTTGACGCCCAGCCGCTCCTCCAGCGCGTCGATGCGCCGGCCGATCACCGCAGGCGCCACGCCCTCTGCATTCGCCGCCGCGGTCAGGCTGCCTTTGGTCGCCACTGCCGCGAAGGACTCGATCTGCTTCAACCGATCCATGAATCGACATTAGCGCTGCTTACGTCATAAATCAATTGAGATTTGCGAGGGATTGGGCTCGGTGTTGCTGCGGCGCCGAACCCGCGGCAATGGCAATGGCTCAGGGGAAACCAATATTCACGGTCAGGCAGTCATCAATCCCGCGCCCGCGCCGCATCGAATCGGCGCCGCGGCTGCGCATAGAGTGTGTGGCTCATGGCCGCCACCCACCTCACGCCTGCCGCGCCTCGCGCCGTGCTGTTCGACGTGTACGGCACGCTGTTCGACGTGTACAGCGTGGCCACCCGGGCCGAGGCGCTCTTTCCCGGCAGCGGCGAGCGGCTCGCAGTGTTGTGGCGCGACAAGCAGATCGAGTACACGCGTTTGGTGACGATGAGCCGCCGCTATCGGCCGTTCAGCGAACTGACGCGCCGCGCGCTGCAGTTTGCGTGCGCGCGTCTGCAGCTGTCGTTGAGCGACATGGCGTGCGATGGCTTGATCGATGAGTACCAGCGCCTGCGGCCGTTCGCCGAGAACGAATCGGTGCTGCGCGAGCTGAAATCGCGCGGCGTGCGCGCCGGCGTGTTGTCCAACGGCGATCCGGCGATGCTCGATCCGTTGCTGTCCCGGTCCGGTCTCGCACCGCTGCTCGATCCGGTGCTGAGTGCGCACAGTGTCGAGCGCTTCAAGACCGACGATGCGGTGTACGCGCTCGGTCCTGCCGCGCTGCGGCTGTCGGCGCGCGACATTCTGTTCGTGTCCAGCAACGGTTGGGATGCGATCGGCGCCACCTGGTATGGCTACACCACGCTGTGGATCAATCGCGCCGGGGCGCCGCTCGACCCGCT
>DATKJN010000619.1:0-5850 GCA_035543655.1 Burkholderiaceae bacterium
CTCGATTGCCATGCGCGCGGCAAGACCGAGCTCAGCCAGGCCGTGCCGGTGAGCGAAACGCACTACATCGACCGCAGCGGCAAGGTGCTCGAACAGATCTCCACGCGGCGCTACTTCTGCAACCAGTGCCATGTGGCGCAAGAAGCAGTCGCGCCGCTGGTCGACAACCATCTCCAACGTCTGCCCGCTGCGGCTCAGCCGGCGCCAGCCGCGCCGGCACGCAAGCCCTGACCGGAATCACACCTCCATGTGGGCCCTTCTCAAACGGTACTGGCAGGTCATCCGCCGCCCCAGCCTGCACTTCAGCCTGGGGTTTCTCACGCTGACGGGCTTTGTCGGCGGGGTGGCGTTCTGGGGTGCATTCAACACCGCCATGGAGTTCACCAACACCGAGGCGTTCTGCACCGGATGCCACGAGATGCGCGACAACGTGTTCGCCGAACTGAAGAGCACCATCCACTACACCAACCGCTCGGGCGTGCGTGCCAAGTGCTCCAACTGCCATGTGCCACACGACTGGACCGACAAGATGGCGCGCAAGATGCAAGCGTCGAAGGAGGTGTGGGGCAAGGTCTTCGGCACCATCAACACCCGCGAGAAATTCCAGGACAAGCGGCTCGAGCTGGCGCAACACGAGTGGGCGCGCTTCAAGGCCAACGACTCGCTGGAGTGCCGCAACTGCCACGACTACGACTACATGGACTTCACGCGCCAAAGCGTGCGCGCGCAGAACATGCATTCGACGTACCTGGCGAGCAAAGAGAAAACCTGCATCGATTGCCACAAGGGCATCGCGCACCGCCTGCCGCACATCCCGCCCGGCGTGGCCCCGACCGACACGCCCGGGCAGGGCGTGCCCGTACCGGGTGGCTGAGCCACCAGCTCAGACGATGGTGCCGATTTCGCTCGCAGGCGACTCCACCGCCTGACTCGCCAGCATGCGCGCGAACAGCGGCTGGCGCGCGGCCAGCTCGCTCGCCGGTCCGCTGTCGACGACCCGGCCGGCCACGAGCAGCACCACGCGGTCGAAGTGCCTGAGCAGGCTCATGCGGTGCACCGCAGCCACGATGCAGGCATCGGCAAAGTGGCCGCACAGGCGCTGCACCACCGACGATTCGGTCATCGGGTCGAGCGCGCTGGTGGGCTCGTCGAGCAGCAACAGCGAATGGTCGCGCGCCATCAACACGCCGCGCGCCAGGCACAGCCGCTGGCGCTGGCCGCCCGACATGTTGGCGCCGCCTTCGCTGATGAAGGTGTCGAGCCCCTCGCGCAGCGTGACCAGCACTTCGTCGAACGCGCTGACGCGGATCGCCTGCTCGAGCGCGCCGGGCTCGGGCGTGGTGTCGAACACGATGTTGTCGCGCACGCTGGCCTCGAACACCTCGGCGTCTTGCGGAATCAGCGTGGCGATCGCGCCCAGGTGGCGCAAACCCGGTCGTTCAACGCCGTCGACAGCAATCTGCCCTGCACGCGGTTCGTACAGGCCGGCGAGCACGCGCATCAAGGTGCTCTTGCCCGATCCGCTCGGGCCGACGATGGCGATGCGCTCGCCCCGGCTCAGTCGCAGCGACACGTCATGCAGTCGGCCGCGCGACAACGCGCGATCGTCGGCCGCTGCACTGTCGTCGCCGTCGGGCCGGTGCTGCAGGCCGTTGATCTGGATCGTCTGCCAGTGCGCCAACGCGACGGCCGGGCCGGCTGGACGTCGCGGCGCCTGCCAGATCGGCCGGCCGCTGGCGTAGTCGGCGCGCGTGCGGGCCAGGCTCTGAAAGTTGCCCGCCATCGAGCCGATCACACCGCCGGCCTGCTGCGCGTATTGATAGACCATGAACAGCGTGCCGAGCATCACCGTGCCTTGGCCGGTGCCGGTGTGCCACACGTAGCTCGCGACCAGACCCCAGGTCAGGCACACGCTGAGGATGTCGACCGCGCACCACTTCACTTCGTTGAGCACGATCATGCGCCGCAGCGGCACGAACACCGCCTCGAGCCGGCGCGCCAGCAACCGATGGGTCGACGGCTGCAGGCGCAGGCACATCACGCTGCCGATGTTGCCCAGCACGTCGAGCACGCCCGCGGCATAGCGACGCTCGGCCTGGTTCTCGTTCTCTGACAGCTGCATCATCGCCACGTCGCAACGCAGGATGACGCAGGCCACCACCACGTAGCCTGCGCAAGCCACCAGCGAGAGCCAGGGCGCCAGCAGCCACAGCGCGACCAGCGGACCGAAGAAGTTGACCGCGCTTTGCAGATAGATGAACTGGCTCTGCGCGAAGTTCTGCAACGCACGGCTGCTTTGCGACACACGCTGCTGCAGCTCGCCCGAATGATGCTGCTCGTGCCAATGCAAGGGCGCCTCGGCCAGCCGTGCATGCAGCGAGTGCGCCACCTGCTGCCGCACGCGCACGCCCACGTTGCGCTCGAGAATCCGTCCGGGTCCGTGCAGGCACCAGGCGCACACCGAGATCAGCACGACCGCGGCGACCCACAAGCCGGCCTGCATCAACGCGCCCGCGCCGCCTTGCTGCAGCGTGTCGATGGCGCGTGCGGCGGCCCATGGCGCCACCAGCTTCACCAGCTGCGAGGCGACGAGCAGCGCTGCCGAGCCGAGCAAGGGCCAGCGTGCGCCCTGGGCATGCTGCCAGAGACTGGCGTACAGCTGGGGGATGGAGGCGGGGGCGGGGGGCGAACTCGAAGACTGCACAAACGACGACAAGATGCCAACAACGAAAGCGGATCAGACTGCGATCGTGCCCGCCCCCGAAGCCGGTCAACGCGCGAAAAGCGCGGGCGCCGATGCGTTCTTTCCGCGCGCGTGCGTTGCGTCACGGAAGCGGCGGCCGCCGGGTCCCAAGCGACGCCGCGTAAGCTGCGTGCCATGCAAACGCGTGATGTCGCAGAACTGCTCTTGCTCAGCGTGTTGTGGGGTGCGGCGTATCTGTTCATGCGCGCCGCGGTGCCGGCGTTCGGGCCAGGGCCGCTGATCGCCTTGCGCATGGCCATCGCCGCATTGGTGCTGTTGCCGCTGCTCACCTGGCGCGGTGGCATCGGCCAGTTGAGCGCGCACCCGGTGGCGTTGCTGGTGCTCGCACTGCCGTTCACCGCGTTGCCGTTCCTGATGCTGGGCTTTGCCGCGCAGCACCTGACCGCGGGCCTGTTGTCGGTGCTCAATGCCACCGCGCCGCTGTTCGCCGCGATGCTGGCCCACTTCGTGTACCGCGAACGGCTGGGCCGTTGGCGCAGTGCCGGGCTGGTGATCGGCTTCGGCGGCGTGGCGCTGCTCACCGCGGGCAGCGTGTCCTTCAAGTCGACCGACGGATTGCTGGCCGTGGGCGCGGTGCTGTTGACCTCGGCACTCTGGTCGGTCGGGGCCAACTTCACGCGCAAACGACTCGGTGGCATGGACAACCTGGCGTTGACGGTCGGCAGCCTCGCGCTGGCCAGTCTGGCGGTGGCGCCGTTGGCGGCCGCCACGTGGCCGGCCGAGCCGCCGCCGCTGCGCGCCTGGATGGAGATGGCGTTTCTCGGCGTGGGCAGCTCGGGGCTGGGCTTCCTGCTGTACTACCGCCTGCTGCGCCGCATCGGCACCGTGCGCGCGATGTCGGTGACCTTTCTCAATCCCGTGGTGGCGTTGGTCGCGGGTGCGCTGTACCTGGGAGAGGTCCTCACCTGGCAGACGTTGACTGGCGCCGCGGTGGTGCTGATGGGCACGGCGCTGTCGCTGGGCCTGTGGCCGAAACGGCCGTGAACGCGTCACCACGCAAAGGATCGCCCATGAGCGCTTTCAAGTTGACCTATTCGACGATGTTCGCGCCGCCGCGCGAGTTGCACGACCGTTTCGACGCCGCGTTGGAGCGCACGCAGGGGCAACTTGGCCTCGCGCACGGCTTTCGCATCGGCGGCGTCGTCACGCATCGGGCACAGCGCCACGTGACGCGCGACCCGGCGGACCAGCGGCGCGTGCTCGGCGAGTTCAGTGTTTCGACGCCGGCCGACGTCGAAGCGGCCGTACGCGCGGCGCGCAAGGCCTTTGCCGGATGGCGCGCTACGCCGTGGCGCGAGCGTGTGGCCTCGCTCGTGCGCGTGGCGCGCCTGATCGACGAGCGCCTCTACGACATCGCCACGGCGGTTTCGCTCGAAGTCGGCAAGAACCGCATGGAGGCCTTGGGCGAAGTGGCCGAAGTCAGTGCGTTCTTCGATCTGTACGCGCAGCAGATGGCCGACCACGCGGGCTACGACCATCCGTTGCCGGACGATCCGTTGCCCGACTTCAAGAGCCGCAACCGCAGCGTGCTCAAGCCCTACGGCGTGTGGGCGGTGGTGGCGCCGTTCAACTACCCCTTTGCGCTGGCCGGCGGCCCGGTGGCGGCCGCGCTGGTGGCCGGCAACACCGTGGTGCTCAAGGGCGCGCTGGACACACCGTGGTCGGCGGTGCTGCTCGACCAATGCCTGCACGACGCCGGCCTGCCGCCCGGGGTGTTCAATTTCCTGATCGGCGGCGGCGACATCAGCGACGCGCTGATCGGCCACGACGGCATCGACGGCGTCACGTTCACCGGGTCGCACCGCGTCGGCATGCACATCCTGCGCACGCAGGTCGCACGCGACGTGCCGCGACCGTGCATCGCCGAGATGGGCGGCAAGAACGCGGTCGTGGTCTCCGCGCAGGCCGATCTCGACGTCGCCGCGCAGGGCATCGTGAGGTCCGCATTCGGCATGTCGGGCCAGAAGTGCTCGGCGCTGTCGCGCATCTATGTCGCCGAGCCGGTGGCCGACGCGCTGATCCAGCGCATCCAGCGCGCCATGGCCGCGATCGTGATCGGTCGCCCGCAAGAGGAGGCCACATGGATCGGGCCGGTCGCCACGCAGGCCGCCCACCAGCGATACCAACGCTATGTGGCGCAACTGGCCGAGGGTGGGTCGCGCATCCTGTGCGGCGGCCGCGTGATGGACGACCCGGACAAGCGCCACGGCTTCTACTGCGAACCGACACTGGCCGAAGCGCCGCTCGACCATGCGCTGTGGCGCGAGGAGATGTTCGCGCCGATCGCGATGCTGGCGCGCACCCGCGACGTGCAAGAGGCGCTGCATCGGGCCAACGAGAGTCGGTTCGGATTGACCGCCGGCTTTTATGGCGCGGAGGACGAAGTGCCCTGGTTCTTCGAGCACATCGAGGCCGGCGTCACCTACGCCAACCGCCCGCAGGGGGCAACGACCGGTGCCTGGCCGGGCTACCAGCCGTTCGGCGGCTGGAAGGGATCGGGCAGCACGGGCAAGGCCTTGGCATCGTTTTACTACCTGCCGCAGTACATGCGCGAGCAATCACAAACGCGCATCGAGCCGCAATGAGGCCGCGCGCGGCCCGTATCGCGGTCTCAGACGCTGAAGCGCGGCGGGCTAGACCACCTGCGCGGCGAGCTTGTGGCGCTTCACGTCGGCCAGCAGCCGCTCGACGACCAGTTTCATGAAGAAGAACCCGAGCTTCGGGTTCTGGTAGTACAGGCGATAGATCTGTTCGTCGGTCATCTGGTAGAGCTCGCAGTCGGTCTCGCAGACGATGGTCACCGTGCGCGCCTTCTCCGGCGAGAACAAGCCGATCTCGCCGATCAGGTCGCCGGGGCCGAGGGTCGCATTGATGCCTTCGAGGCGCAGCGTGCCGCTGGCCACGTAGAAGATCGCGTCGGCCTTGTCGCCCTCGCGGAACAGCACGTGGCCGGCATGGTGCTTGTGCAGGTGCATGTGCGGCAGCAGCCACTCCGACACCGGCGACTTCTCGGTGACCTCCTCGATCTGCTTGGTCAGCCGCAGGATCTCGACCAGCCGCTTGGCATTCATCGGCAGCAAGATGAC
>DATKJN010000620.1:0-3023 GCA_035543655.1 Burkholderiaceae bacterium
AGGCGTCGCCGCGCCGGTGGTGGAGCTGCGTCAGCGCGTGCACCTGCGCTATCAGGGCACCGACACCGCGCTGGTGGTCGACCTGGGCACGATCGCCGAACTTCGTGCCGCGTTCGAGTCGGGCTATCGCCAGCGCTTCGCGTTCCTGATGCCCGGTCGGCCGCTGGTGATCGAAGCGGTGTCGGTCGAGGCGGTGGGTCCCGGCGAGCGCCACGAAGCGGCGGCACCCAGCGGCGAAGCCAAGCGCCACGCGCCGCGTGCCGACGCGCAGGTGCGCATGTACCACGATGGCTGGCTCGACGCCGGCTTGTTCGTGCGTGAATCGCTCGCAGCCGGCGCGACCATCGACGGGCCGGCGATCATCGCGGAGAAGAACGCCACCACCGTGGTCGACCCCGGCTGGCAGGCGGTGTTGAGCGCAGCCGGGCCCATCGAGCTCACCCGCGTGAAGGCGCGCGCCACGCAGCATGCGATCGGCACCGAGGCCGACCCGGTGATGCTGGAGGTGTTCAACAACCTGTTCATGAACATCGCCGAGCAGATGGGGCTGCGACTGCAGAACACCGCCTACTCGGTCAACATCAAGGAGCGGCTCGACTTCTCGTGCGCGCTATTTGATGCGCTGGGGCAATTGATCGCCAACGCGCCGCACATGCCGGTGCACCTCGGGTCGATGAGCGAGAGCATCAAGACCGTGATCGCGCGCAACCCGCAGATGCGCGAGGGCGATGTCTACGTGCTGAACGATCCGTACCACGGCGGCACGCACCTACCCGACGTGACGGTGGTGACGCCCGTGTACCTGAATCCGGCCGATGCCAAGCCGAGCTTCTACGTCGCGAGCCGCGGCCACCACGCCGACATCGGCGGCAGCACGCCGGGCTCGATGCCGCCGTTCTCGAAGACCATCGACGAAGAAGGCGTGCTGTTCGACAACTTCCTGCTGGTGCGCGACGGGCATCTGCGCGAGCCCGAGCTGCGCGCGCAACTGAAGACCACCAACTGGCCGGCGCGCAATCCCGATCAAACCATCGCCGACCTGCGCGCGCAGATCGCCGCCAACGAAAAGGGCGTGCAGGAGCTGCGGTCGATGGTGGCTCAGTTCGGCCGCGAGACGGTCGCGGCCTACATGAAGCACGTGCAGGACAACGCCGAGGAGTCGGTGCGCCGCGTCATCACCGCACTGAAGGATGGTGGCTTCCAACTGGAGCTCGACAACGGCGCGCGCATCCAGGTGAAGGTGACCGTCCATGCGAAGCAACGCGAGGCGACGATCGACTTCACCGGCACCAGCGCGCAGCTGGCCAACAACTTCAACGCGCCCAAGGCGGTGACGATGGCGGCGGTGTTGTACGTGTTCCGCACGCTGGTCGACGACGACATCCCGCTCAATGCCGGCTGCATGAAGCCGCTGCACGTGATCGTGCCCGACGGTTGCATGCTCAACCCGGCGTTCCCCGCCGCGGTGGTGGCGGGCAACGTCGAGACCTCGCAATCGGTCACCAACGCGCTGCTGGGCGCGCTCGGCGTGATGGCGGCCAGCCCATGCACGATGAGCAACTTCACGTTCGGCAACGACCGCCACCAGTACTACGAGACCATCTCCGGGGGCTCCGGCGCAGGTCCGGGCTTCGACGGCACCAGCGTCGTGCAGACCCACATGACCAACTCGCGCCTCACCGACCCGGAGGTGCTGGAGTTCCGTTTTCCGGTGCGGCTCGACGGTTATGCGATCCGCGCCGGCTCGGGTGGGGGCGGGCGGCATCGCGGCGGCGATGGCGGCGTGCGTCGCGTGCGCTTCCTCGAAACGATGACCGCGTCGATCTTGAGCAACGGACGGCGCATCCCGTCGTTCGGCATGGCCGGCGGCGAACCCGGCGCGTTGGGCGTCAATCGCGTCGAGCGCAGCGATGGCCGCGTCGAGACGCTGCAGCACATCGGTTCGGCCGAGATGCAGCCGGGCGACGTGTTCGTGATCGAAACCACCGGCGGTGGTGGCTACGGGGCCGCATGAGGGGCGTTTCAGGCTGATTCCGGCGCCGCTCTCGCGGCGCGCTAGCATCGCCGGGTGTGCCGACCGCGCCGGCCCGTGTAAGAACACCCTGGACCGGCCGACAGACTGCACGCGGTGCCGCTTGCGGCGCCACGATGAACCTTCTGCAAGGAGCAACTCCCATGAACCAACGTGTGATCGTCTCTGCGGCCCTCGCCTCGGTGCTGGCGCTGGGCGTGTCCGGCCAAGTGGCGGCCCAGAGCAAGGACAAGGAAAAGTGCTACGGCATCGCCAAGGCCGGGCAGAACGACTGTGCCAACCTGGCCAACACCCATTCGTGCGCCGGGCAGGCCAAGGCCGACAACGATCCCGGCGAGTGGAAGTACGTGGCCAAGGGCACGTGCAAGGACCTCAAGGGCATGAGCGAAGCCGAGGCCAAGGCCAAGAAGGGCTGACCTCGTCCAACGCACTGGCGCAGACGGAGCCGCGTTGAACCCGGTCGGAATCGGTTGGCGGCAGCCGCACTATGGCGAGCTGCTCGAGCGCCGGCCCGACCTCGGCTTCGTCGAGGTGCATTCGGAGAACTTCTTCGGTGAGGGCGGCGCAGCGCTGGCCGTGTTGGAGCGCGGCCGCGAACACTACGCGGTGAGCCTGCACGGTGTCGGGCTCGCACTGGGTTCCGCGGCCGGTCTCGACCCGTGGCATCTGGACCGTCTGCAGCGCCTGGTGCGACGCATCGATCCGGTGCGGATCAGCGACCATGCCTGCTTCGCACGCGCGCCGCTGCGTCGCGGCCAGCCACCGGTGCATGGGTCCGATCTGCTGCCGATCGCGTTCACCGAGGCGTCGCTCGACATCATGGTGGCCAATGTGCAACGGGTGCAGGAGCACCTGGGCCGGCCGATCGCTGTGGAAAACCTGTCGGCGTACCTGCGCTGGGCCGATGACGCGCTCGACGAGGCGCAGTTCTTCAACGAGCTGGCGCGGCGCAGCGGCTGCAGCCTGTTGCTCGACTTGAACAATCTGGTGG
>DATKJN010000621.1:0-5504 GCA_035543655.1 Burkholderiaceae bacterium
ACAACTCCAATCCCGGCCGAAGGGCCGTGCAATGTCCGCTTTCGGCATGCGGCGTGCCCGACCCGGATGCCGAAACGTGGGGGCAGCCTGGCGCGTCGCGAAGACCGATTCGGCATCCGACCCGTCACCGGCGTCGCAGGCGTCGGTCGATGCGGCGCTGCGACCGGCGCCCGGTGTCAGGGGCGCCGTCGCATGATTTCGTGGGCACGATCTTCCAGCGGCATTTGCCGCAAGTCGGCGGGGCGCGCGAACGGCAATCGACAATCCGCCGTGCTGATCGTGCGCGTTACCATGGGTGACGCAATGAGTGCCACCACACGACGCGAGACCGACGGCTTCGGTGCGATCGACGTGCCTGCCGACGCGCTGTGGGGCGCGCAGACCGAACGCAGCCGGCGCTACTTCGCCATCGGCGAGCAGCGCATGCCGCTGGCAGTGATCCATGCCATCGCCGAGATCAAGCGTGCGGCGGCCGAGGTGAACCACGAGCTCGCCTTGCTCGATGGCGTTAAGGCGCGCGCCATCGCGGACGCTGCGGCGCGGGTCGCGGCCGGCGAGTTCGATGCGCAGTTTCCGCTGTCGGTTTGGCAGACCGGCTCGGGCACACAAAGCCACATGAACGTCAACGAAGTGGTGGCCAATCTCGCTTCGCGCGCGCTCGGCGGCGAGATCGGGCCGAAGCGCCTGGTGCATCCGAACGACGACGTCAACCTGGGCCAATCTTCGAACGACGTGTTCCCTGCCGCGATGCACGTGGCCGTAACGCTGCAGATGCGTGGCCTGCTCGATGCGCTCGACGGGCTGAGGCGCGCGCTGCGCGCCAAATCAGACCAGTGGCGCCAGGTGATCAAGATCGGTCGCACGCACATGCAGGATGCGACGCCGGTCACCTTGGGCCAGGAGTTCGGCGGCTACGAGGCGCAACTCGCGCTCGCCCACGACAGCCTCGCGCGCGCGCTGCCGGCCGTGCGCGCGCTGGCGATCGGTGGCACCGCGGTCGGCACCGGCATCAACACGCATCCGGAATTCGGTCACCGCGTGGCCGCGCAACTGGCCGATCGCCTCGGCGAGGATTTCGTGGTGGCGCCCGATCCGTTCGCCGCGCTCGCCGGCCACGAAGCGCTGGTGGCGCTGCACGGCGCCTTGAAGACGCTCGCGGTGGCGCTGATGAAGATCGGCAGCGACATCCGCTTGATGGGCAGCGGGCCGCGCGCCGGGCTCGGCGAGCTCAGCCTGCCGGAGAACGAGCCCGGCAGTTCGATCATGCCCGGCAAGGTCAACCCGACGCAGGTCGAGGCGCTGACCATGGTCTGCACGCAGGTGCTCGGCCATGACGTGTCGTTGTCGTTCGCCGCCGCGCAAGGGCAGTTCGAGCTCAACGTGTACAAGCCGCTGATCGCCCACGACGCGCTCGACAGCGTGCGGCTGTTGACCGATGCGATGTCGAGCTTCACCGAACACTGCGTGGCAGGCATCCGCGTCAACGAGGCCCGCACGCAAGCCTTGCTCGAACAATCGCTGATGCTGGTGACCGCTCTCACGCCGCACATCGGCTACGACCGCGCAGCGCAGGTGGCCAAGCACGCACACGCGCATGGCCTGTCGCTGCGCGAGGCCGCGCTCGCCGTCGGAGGCGTCCAGGCCGAAGACTTCGACCGTTGGGTCGATCCGGCAAAGATGCTTGCACCGAGGCGCTGAGCCCTCACCTGCAAGGCGTGTGGGCTCGGGCCCGCACGGCCGGCCATCTGCAACAACCCTGACGCTGGAACGGCAATTGCTGTAGAGCTGGGTCTTACCTCCGCAATCGATCAGGAGATCCCGTTATGTGCAACGCCGCCGCAGGCGCCCGCGCCCCTGTCCATGCCCGCGACGAAGTCATCGACATGCTGCGCCACGACTTCGGCCGCGTGCTGGCCGAGTTCCGGGAGTTTCAGCAGCTCGATCGGTCAGAAGCCGCGCTTGCCGGCCAGCGCATCGTGCAGCGCACGTTGGCCGAGCTGAAAGTGATCGCCGCGGTGGAGCAAAAAGTGCTGTATCCCGCCGTGCGCAATGCTCTGAAGGACACCGATCTGATCGACCAGAGCGAGATCGAGCACGCCTGCATCCGACGCCTGATCGGCGAGCTCGAAGAGGCCGAACCGAGCCGCGCCGGCTACCCGAAGGACTTTCGCGTCCTCGGCGAACACGTGCGGCTGCACGCCCTGGACGAAGAACACGAACTGTTCCCGGCCCTGCGCGACAGCGACACCGACTGGGAACGCGTGTACGCCAGCGTGCGCTCGTGCCGCGCCGAGATGGCAGAGGACCTCGGTGTCCCCCAGCTCGCCGAGGTCAACCACGACGTGGCGCTGCCGAGATTCGATCTGCCGATCGCCGCGCCGGCGAGCGTGGATGACGAACTGGTCGACGAGACCGCAGAGGCTTGATGCGTCGATGCCTGGGGAGCACCCCGGGCACAAATTGCCGCAACTTCGCTGGCCCGTGCCGGTCACCGCGCCCCCAGCCGCTTCGATGCCCCGCGCCACACCTGCGGCAACGATTACGCCAAGTCGTTCGACGTGCTGACCGCCGATGGCCAGCGTTTTACCTTCGACAGCATGGAGTGCGCGGCCTACAAGCTCGCGCCCAGTTGCGCACACTGCGGTTGCCTGATCCTCGGCCACGGAATCGAGGATGGATCGTCGATGTACTGCTGCGCCCACTGCGCGCGCGGTTCGGGCAACGACGAGGCGGTGGACAACACCACCAACAGATGACCGGGCGGCGGCAAACCAGGTAGGTCGCCGCCGCCGGTGTCGTCGCGGACGACGTCGAGAAGAATCAACGCACGGTGCCGCGACGGAACAGGTTCACGATCGCCAGCAGGATCACCGCGCCCACCAGCGACACCAACAGTGAACCGATGCTGAACGAGCCCTGATTGATGGTGGGCAATCCGATCATCGGCGAGATGAAGAAGCCTGCGAGGGCCGCGCCCACGATGCCGACGATCACGTTCAGGAAGATGCCCTGACGGGCATCGGTGCGCATCAGCAAACTGGCCAACCAACCCACGATGCCACCCACAATCAGCCAAATGATGAAATCCATTGTTCAATCTCCTCTCGTGCATGGGCACAACCTTCGGTGCGCGGCAAAGCGCCGCGTGAACCGATGAGCCCGGTCGGCAAATCGCGTGCCGTTGCAACAGTTCGTTAGCCGCTGCGGGGCGTTGAGTGGCTTGAAGCGTCAGGGCAGGCGCTGCAGATAAGCAGCCATATCCCGGGCGTCGACCGGCCCCGCGCCCATCGCCGGCATCGTCGCTTGCGGCACCACGGCGCTCGGCTTGATGATCCAGCGCACCAGCGCATCGCCTTCGTTCGGCGCCTGTCCGGCGATGTAGCTGCGCTTGCCGAAGGCAGCCAACGGCGGCGCGCTGCGCCCCGTGGCGCTGGCAACGCCGGGAATCACATGGCAGCTGCCGCACTGGTATTGCGTCAACAGTCGTCGACCCCGCTCGGCATCGGCCCCCGCCGCGGCGGTACTCAACGCCGTGACGGCCAGCGTGGCGATCGCCCGCCCCGCTTTGCAGCAAGCCTTGCCGGGCGAAGCTGACGCAGCCCGTCTGGGCCATGAAAAAACGCTGGCACGCAAGGTGCATGAGCGCACCATGCGCAAACTGCCGTGGTCGATGCTGGCCTTGATGGTCATCGGAGCCGGTGTCGCCGCATGGCTCGTGGCGCTCGGCCACTACGACGTGGCGGGCAACACGCCGCACACGCGGCCGGTGTACGCGCTGTTGGAAGTGACCAAGCAGCAATCGGTGCGCCGGCAGGCGCGCGATGTGGTGGTGCCGGCGCTGGAAAGTGCGGCCCTTCATGCGCGCGGCGCGGCGTGCTATCGCGAGCACTGCCTGCAGTGTCATGGCGCGCCGGGATTCGCGCCCGAACCCATCGGCCTCAGCATGCAGCCGTTGCCCGGCTCGCTGACCGATGCCACGCGGAACTGGAATGCGGCCGAGATCTACTGGATCACGCGCAACGGCCTCAAGATGACCGGCATGCCGGCCTGGCAACATCGCTTGCACGATGACGACTTGTGGGCGCTGGTGGCCTTCGTGCAGCGTCTGCCGCAGCTGACGCCCGCCCAGGTGCGCGACACCTGGCAGCCGCTGCCCGTGGCGCCATGCGCCGTGCGTGCGGACGATCACGACGCGGCCGCACCCGACGCGGCGCGCGGCAAGCTCGCCCTCACGCAATACGGGTGCCACGGCTGTCACCGCATCGACGGCATCGTCGGGCCCGACACGCACGTGGGACCGCCGCTGCACGACTTCGGGCGCCGCCTCATGCTGCCGGGTGCACGGCCGAACACGCGCGCGCAACTCGTGCAGTGGCTGCGTGAGCCGCAGACGGTGAATCCGCACACGGCCATGCCCGACCTGGGCGTGAACGCACGCGATGCAGGCGACATGGCGGCCTACTTGGTCACGCTGCGATGACGCGCAACCCCGCACCGGTGGAGATCGGCGGTCGCTTCAAGAACGGCGCGCTGCGCGGCCTGCTGGTGATCGCCATCATCGCGATGCTGAAGCTGGCCTCCGACCTGTTGATCCCGATCGCGGTGGCCCTGGTGCTCACCTTCGTGCTCGCGCCACCGGTGCGTGTGCTCAAGCGCTATCGCATCCCCGAAGCCTTCGGTGCGGCGATCGTGGTGTTCACGCTGCTGTCGGTGACGGTGCTGATGGGTGCCGCCTTGTCGGGGCCGGCGACGGCCTGGTGGGAACGCGCACCGACCACGATGGCGCAGGTGATGGCGCAGATCGACCGTCTGCGCGCCGCGTTGCCTGGTTTTGGCCCTCCGCCACCACCGGTGCCACAGACGCCACGCGCGCGCACGCAGGCCGAACGTGCGGCCGCCAACCAACCCGATCCGGTGAAGGAACACCTGGCCACCGAAGGCGTGGCCCTGACGCGCGCCGTCATCGGCAAGGTGTTCACCTTCAGTCTGTCGGCCACCGCCACGGTGATCCTGCTGTACTTTCTGCTCGCCTCGGAGCATTGGGTGCTGACGCGCAGCGTGGAAGCGATTCCGCGACGGCGCGACCGCGCATTGCTGCTGGTGGGACTTCGTCGCGCGCAGCGCGAGATCGGCACATTCGTCGCATCGCTCGCGCTGATCAATGTGGGCGTCACGATCGCCACCTTCGCCGCGATGTGGTGGCTCGGTCTGCCCAACCCGCTGCTGTGGGGCGTGGTGGCCGGCGTGCTCAACTTCATTCCCTACATCGGCCCGATCATCACGGTGGCGCTGCTCTCGCTGGCCGGCATGCTGACCTTCGACACCGCCAGCACGATGCTGGCGCCGGCGGCGATGTTCATGCTGATCCACGCGTTCGAGAGCAACATCGTCAGTCCCTGGTTCGTCGGCAAGCGCTTGTCGCTCAGTCCGGTGGCGGTGTTCCTGTCGGTGATGTTCTGGGGCTGGGCCTGGGGCATCGCCGGCGCCATGATGGCCGTGCCGGC
>DATKJN010000622.1:0-4943 GCA_035543655.1 Burkholderiaceae bacterium
CCGTGACGCGCCGGCTGATCCTCGCTTCCACGTCGCCCTATCGACGCGAGCTGCTGGCGCGCCTGCGGGTTGCGTTCGATGCCATCGCGCCCGAAGTGGATGAAGCCGCGCTGCCCGGCGAGTCGCCGTTGGCACTGGCGCAGCGCCTCGCGGTGCGCAAAGCCCAGGCCGTGGCGACACGGTATCCAGAAGCCGTGGTGATCGGATCGGACCAGGTGGCCGACCTGCAGGGACAGGCGCTCGGCAAACCCGGCACGCACGAACGGGCGGTGCAACAGCTGCGCACGATGCGTGGGTGTGATGTGCGCTTCCACACCGCGGTTGCCGTGGTCTGCGTCAACGCCCCTTTTCACCTGCAAGTGGTCAACACGGTCCGGGTGCGGTTTCGCAAGCTCACCGACGACGAGATCGAGCGCTATCTGCGGCTGGAGCAGCCCTACGACTGCGCCGGCAGCGCCAAGTGCGAAACACTGGGCATCGCACTCGTCGAGGCGATCGAATCCGACGACCCGACTGCGCTGGTTGGGTTGCCGCTGATTGGCACCAGCGCCATGCTGCGCGCCGCGGGTGTGGACCCGCTGGCCGGCGCGTGATGGCCGCACCCGACAAGCCACGCCAGGGCACGTTGGTGCTCGTGCCGAACGCGCTGGACTTCGGTGCACAGGAGCTGGCTGGCCTGGACGCCCACCTGCCGCTCGCGGTCATCCAGCGCGCCGCCACGCTGACCCATTGGGTGGTGGAAAACGCCAAGACCGCGCGCGCCTTTCTCAAGCGCGTGGCAGCGTTGGCGCCGCTGGCGGCGCCGCTGCAGGCGTTGGCGATGGTGGAGCTGCAGCGGACTCCGCCGGGCGCCGCCGAGTTGTCCACGCTGCTGCGCCCCGCCCAGGACGGCCACGACATCGGTTTGTTGTCCGAGGCAGGCTTGGCCGCCGTGGCCGATCCTGGCGCCGCGTTGGTGGCACATGCTCACGGGCTGGGCATCGCAGTCGATCCGCTGCCCGGCGCCAGCTCCCTGATGCTGGCGTTGGCCGCCAGCGGCCTCAACGGCCAACACTTCGCCTTCGTCGGCTACCTGCCCGTGCCCGACGACGCGCGCGCGGCGCGGATTCGCGAGCTCGATGCATGGTCGAAGCGATCGGGCCAAACCCAGATCGCGATCGAAACGCCCTACCGGAACACCGCCCTGTTCGCGGCCATGCTGAAGCATCTGGCGCCATCGACGCGCCTCAGCGTGGCCTGCGCAATCGGCTGGCCCGCGGGATGGTGCAAGACGCACACGGTCGGCCAGTGGCGGCAGACCGCGCCGTCACTCGACGACCGACTACCGGCCGTTTACTTGTTCCACGCCGGTTGAATCGGCTCGCTGGCGTTCGACCCACAACGCCAGCCATCGACCGACCGCAATGCCGACGGCGTCGGCCAAGCCGTCGAGCCACTCGGCGCTGCGGGTCTCGGTGAAAGCGCCCTGCGCCAGCTCGATCGTCACGCCGAGCGCGAGCAAGGCCAGCGGCAGGCCCCAGTTCGATCGATAGCCCGCTTGGCGCCCCAGCAAGAACAACACCGCGTAGGCGAGTGCGTGCTGCAACTTGTCGGCGGCCGGAAACCACGGGTCGGGAAGCTGCGGCCCCGGCCAGAGCGAGGCGGTGATCCCTGCCAGCACCGCCAGCCAGAACGCGGCACGCCAGAGCCGGCGTCGCGTCATCGGACCCTGACCCCCGGAAGGCAAACCGAGCAAGGGTCAGCCGCTGCCACCGCCCAGCAGAGACGCCACCTTGCGCTTGGGCTTGATGTTGGGTGACATCGTGCGCCGCACGGGCTGCGGCGGCGCCTTCTGCTCCCATTGGGGCTCGCCGGTGCCGGTCGGCTCGTAGGGCCGATCGAAAATCGGATCGCTCGGCGCAGAGGCGGCGCGCCGCTCCATCGGGCGCTCGGAGGCGGGCTCGCGAACGTCTTCCTCGTCGTCACGGCGGCGCGGCGGGCGGCGCGGCCGCTCGTCGTCGAACTCAAACGGTTCGATCTCGAGCTTCTTCTTGATCAGCCGTTCGATGTCGCCGACCAGCCGCGTGTCGTCGCGTGTGACCAGCGTGACCGACAGGCCGGCTGCGCCGGCGCGGCCGGTGCGGCCGATGCGGTGCACGTAGTCCTCCGCGTTGAACGGCACGTCGTAGTTGAACACCGCCGGCAGATCGACGATGTCGAGACCGCGCGCCGCCACGTCGGTGGCCACCAGCAGTTGCACGTCACCGCGCTTGAAGGCGTCGAGCGCCTTGAGCCGCTCGTCTTGCGATTTGTCACCGTGCAGCGCGGTGGTCTTCAGGCCGTCGCGCTCGAATGCGCGGGCCAGGCGTGCCGCTCCGAGCTTGGAGTTGACGAACACCAGTGCTTGCGACAACTCGCGGCGCGCGACCAACTGGCGCACCGCACGGCGCTTGTCATCTTCGGTGACGCTGAAGAAATGCTGCTCCACGGTGGACGCCGTGGCATTGCGCTGCGCCACCTCCACTGTGATCGGTTCCTGCAGATAACTTTGCGCCAGGCGACGGATCTCGGGGGAGAAGGTGGCCGAGAACAGCAAAGTCTGGCGCTGTTTGGGCAAGTACGACAGGATGCGCTGCAAGTCCGGCAGGAAGCCGATGTCGAGCATGCGGTCCGCCTCGTCGAGGACCACGTACTCGACCTGGTTCAACGAGCAGTTCTTCGACTCGATGTGGTCGAGCAAGCGCCCAGGCGTGGCGATCAACACCTCGACACCGGCCTTCAGCTCGAGGGCCTGCGGCTTGATGTCGATGCCGCCGAAAACCACCGTCGAGCGCAGGAGAGTGTGCTTGGCATAGGCCTTCACGTTGGCGGCAACCTGGTCGGCCAGTTCCCGCGTCGGCGCCAGCACCAGCGCACGCACCGGGTGGCGCGCCGGGGACATCGACGCGTTCTCGTGGCGCAGCATCTTTTGCAGCAGCGGCAGCGAGAAGGCGGCCGTCTTGCCGGTGCCGGTTTGTGCGGCACCCATGACGTCGCGACCGGCCAGCACGATAGGAATCGCCTTGGCCTGGATCGGTGTCATGGTCTCGTAGCCTTGGTCGGCCACGGCGCGCAGGAGCTTTGCGTCGAGATCGAGGGTGGCGAATCGGGCGGGGGCAGCCGGCGTGGCGGCGAGGTCGGCAGAAACTTCGGTGGTCATTGGGTCGGGATTATCCCTGACCCGTGGCTTCCGAGCCGGTGAGGTCCGCTGGACGTGTGTGGATCACCATCCAGCGCGGCGCGCGGAAACGCACGATGCGCCAGTACAGCATGGTGTAGCCCGCGCTGAACGCCAGGATGAATCCAGCCAGCACAGCCGTGTTGCTCCAGAACAGCATGGCAGGGATCACGGCGCACATGCAGACCAGCCACAGGTACGGCGAGGTCATCGAATTGCGACGGGTCAGCGCGGATGCTTCGCTGGCCCCCGCCGCCCAGCGCACGACCCGACGGTAGATCAGCGAATGCAGGTGGATGCCATCCGGCACGCCGGGAGAGCGGTCGCGCAGCACGCGGCGCCGGTAAATGGAAAAGAGGGTCTCGAACACCGGGTAAATGCACGCCAGCAACGGGAACATCGGCGAGACCTGCGGGTTGCGATGGAGCAGCAGGATCGCCGTTTCCGCAACGTAGAAGCCCACGAAGTACGCCCCGCCGTCGCCGAGGAATACGAGGCCGCCGGGGTAGTTCCAGGCGAAGAAGCCAAGCAGCGCGCCGATCCCGGCCAGCGCCAGCCACAGAACCGTCGAGTCGCCGACCTGGAACGCCACATACGCGACCGCCGCCAGGATCAGCATCGCGCACATCGACGACAGGCCGTTGAAGCCATCGATGATGTTGACGGAGTTGGCGACGCCGGTGACGACGAACATCGTGACCAGCGCGGCGCCCAATGGCATGGCCACGATCCAATCCAGGCCAGGGACGGCCGTGTAGGTGATAACCGCCTGGAGGCCCCAAACCGCCAGTCCAGCGGACACGGCCGTAAAGAACAACCGTCGCCGCGGGCTGATGCGCTTGGTGAAATCTTCGGCCAAGCCGGCGACGAAGCATGGCAAGCCGCACATCAACAGCAGGAGGGCCATGACGCTGCTGCGCGGATCCTCCCAGACCATGGCCAGCGCTCCGATGGACACGCCAGCCACGATGCCAAGGCCGCCGATGCGCGGTACCGGCCGCGCGTGAAATTTCTGCGGCCCGGTCAGATCGCTGTCTTGCGCGGCATGCCCCGCAGCACGGCCGGTGCGCACGACCCAGAGTGTCGCGATCAGCGAGGCCAGGAAAGAGGCGACCAGAACCAGCATGGGGCGCGATTCTAGGTCGGTGCGCCCTCTGTGTGTGCCAAGACGAACACGCCAAAGTGGCCAGACTAGAATCGCCGCCGACCACGGCTCGCGAGCCTGCTGCGACATGCGCAACGTCGCGTTGGCCGCGCGGCTCCTCACACCTCGCAGCGGTGCCAGACCGCCGATGTTCCTTCATGCAGCGTCCGAAATCGTTCATTGACAAATGTCGTCTGGCGCTTGCCGCGGCGGCGTGGGCTTGCCTAAGCACGGTCGCATGGGCGCAGACCCAGATGCCCAGCGGCACGCCGATCCCGCAGATTCAGGACGCCCAGGGCACCACCGGTCCGTACCGGCTGCGAACCGCTCCTGCACCCGGTGGCACAGGGAACGTCTACATTCCCGCAGGTCCGCGCTCGACCGACACCCCGACGGCGCGCTACGTGCCCGGCGAGTTCGAGCAGTATGTCAACCGGCTCGCCAATTCCCCGGTGGACGCACCGATTCGCCGCTTCGGCGCCGATCTGATCATCGGTGTCCAACTGGTGCGTCCGGCCACATCGACGGCTGGTTCATCTACCGACGTTCCGCCAGGATCGCTCGCCACTTCTGGCATCGGTCAGCTGCCCGCCCCTGTGGCAG
>DATKJN010000623.1:0-2651 GCA_035543655.1 Burkholderiaceae bacterium
CTGCGCCGCCTGAGGCTACAAACCCGAAGTCCTCCGTGTGAAGGCTTGGTTTGAGTCGCGAGGCCGCGGGCCCGTCGACATCCAGGTTGGCAAGAGCGGCCAGTTCGACATCGTGGTCGATGGCCGGCTGGCCTATTCCAAGTACAAGTCAGGACGTTTCCCGTCCGAGGCAGAGCTGGAGACGCTATCCGTCTAGGCGATCTGCGGCAGCACCTTTGGGCTCTCGGGGCCTTCGCTGGTGCCCGCGGCTGCGCGCCTGGCGAATCCAGCCGCGCCAGGGTGACGGGTGCGATCGGGTGCATCCTTGTTCTCACGGCCTGCACCGGCTTGCCCATGCGACCCGAGGTCGCGCCGAGCGCCGCCATTCCCGCATCGAGCGACACGCGCCTCGGGCGCGTCGCGGCGGCATCGACCCCCCAGCCGCCCGACAGCGCATTCCGGCTGCTGCATTCGGGCACGCTGGCGCTCGATGCGCGGATCGCGCTGGTGCGCGCCGCCGAACGTTCAATCGACGTGCAGTACTACCAGGTCGGTGATGACAACACCGGGCGAGCCTTCCTGGGCGAGCTGAAGGCGGCATCGGCACGCGGCGTTCGTGTGCGGCTGCTGCTCGACGATCTGCACACCGGTGGGCAGCAGGCGTCGCTCACCGGCCTCGCCTCGTTCGCCCACGTCGACGTGCGTGTCTTCAATCCCCTGCCGGTGCGGGATGGCTCGTGGGCGCAGCGCATGGTTCCTTCGTTGGCACACATCGGCCAGCTGCAGATGCGCATGCACAACAAGCTGCTCATCGCCGATGGCGCGTTCGCCATCACCGGCGGGCGCAATGTCGCCGATGAGTACTACTGGCAGAGCGAGACCAGCGCGTTCTTCGACCTCGACGCCGTGCTCGTGGGACCGGCCGTGAAGGAGCTGGCGGCGCTGTTCGATCTGTACTGGAACAGCCTGCGCGTGTGGCCCATCGAGGCCTTGGGTAAGCCCGAGGGCGACAGCGCGCAACGGCGAGACCGTTTCGATGCGTTCATTGCCGGTGCACGGCTGCCCGCAGCGCCCCGCATTCCGGTCGACGTGCTCGGCTACGGGCGGCTGGCCGACGACATCGAGCGTGGCCAGGTGCGGCTGCATGTGGGCCGGGTGCAGGCGGTGGCCGACCAACCGCAGAAGGTGGCCGAGGGCCCTTTCGTGGCCGCCGACCTGTGGGATGCGCCGAGCGACATCCGCCGGGCGTTCAACAGCGTGACACGCGCCGCCGAGGCCGAGACGGTGCTCATCTCGCCGTACGCGGTGCCCGGCGAGGTCGGCGTGGCCCGCACCGTGGCCAACCACGCACGCGGCGTGCGCATCCGCATCCTCACCAACTCACTCGCCTCGACCGACGAGCCGACGGTGCACACCGGCTACAGCCGCTACCGCAAGCGCATGCTCCAGGCCGGCGCAAAGCTCTACGAGATCGACCCGCTGCCGTCCGAGCGGTTGGTGCTCGCCGAGATGCGCGGCAGCCCGGTGCTGCGCATCCACACCAAGGCCGCGGTCGTCGACCGGCGCGTGGTGTACCTCGGATCGATGAACCTCGACCCGCGATCGGTGGCGCTCAACACGGAGATCGGCGTCATCATCGAGAGCGAAGCGCTCGCGGCCGATGTGCTGCAACTGGTCGAGGCGCTGATGGCGCGCCAAGCGTGGCAGGTGTGGCTCGATGCCGACGGGGAACTGAAGTGGTCCAGCGGCGAACCCGACACCCCGCCGCTGCACGTCGAGCCGCGAACCACGCTCTGGCAACGACTGCGCTTGCACCTGCAGTCGGTGTTCGTTCCGGAGAGCGTGTTGTGATGACGACGATGCGTTCAGCCTGAACGGGCCGGCCGAGGAAGCGGTGGTTCAATTCACCCACTCAAGCGTCAAGTCCCCGGCACTGCGATGGCCTAACATGCCGGCATGAACAACGATCCCCAACGAGTCCGCGTGTCCGTCGACGAGCGCGGCGTCGCCGAAGTGGCGATGGTGCGCGCCGACAAGATGAACGCGATCGACGCGGCCATGTTCAAGGGCCTGATCGACGCCATCGACCAGTTGCGCGGCGACCGGCGCGTGCGAGTCGTGGTGGTGCACGGCGAGGGCCGCGCGTTCTGCGCCGGGCTCGACATGGGGCGGTTTCGGGAGATGGGCTCCGGGCAGAGCAGCGGCACGCTGGGCGACATCGTCGCGCGCACGCACGGCCTGGCCAACGGCCCTCAACAAGTGGCGTGGGGCTGGCGCGAGTTGCCGGTGCCGGTGATCGCCGCCGTGCACGGCGTGGCCTTCGGCGGTGGTCTGCAGATCGCCCTCGGCGCCGACATCCGTTGCGTGCATCCCGACACCCAGCTCGCCGTGATGGAGATCAAGTGGGGCCTGGTGCCCGACATGGCCGGCTGCGTGCTGCTGACTGAACTCGCGCGGCCCGACGTGGTGCGCGAGCTCACGTTCAGCGGGCGCACGGTCAGCGGCACCGAGGCGCTCGCGCTCGGCCTGGCCACGCGCGTGTCAGACGATCCGCTGGCGGACGCACGCTCGCTCGCAACGCTGATCGCGAGCCGCAGCCCCGATGCGGTTCGCGCCGGCAAGCGGCTGCTCAACGCGGCATCTCCCGTGAACGCAGCGGCGGTGTTGATGGC
>DATKJN010000624.1:0-13652 GCA_035543655.1 Burkholderiaceae bacterium
TTCATCTTGAGATTGCGGCCCGACATCAGGTTGTCGATCACGTTCATGCCCTTGAACAGGGCCAGGCTCTGAAACGTGCGCGCGATGCCCATCTCGGCCACCTGGCGCGGGTTCATGTGCCGGAACGTGCGGCCGCGAAAGCTGATGGTGCCCTGTTGCGGCTGGTACACGCCGTTGATGCAATTGAGCATCGAGCTCTTGCCGGCGCCGTTGGGGCCGATGATGGCGCGGATCTCGTGCTCTCGGACATCGAAGCTGATGTCAGAGAGCGCCTTGACGCCGCCGAAGCTCAAGCTGATGTTCTTCACGTCGAGCACGACGTCGCCGCTGCGCCTGCTAGAGCTCACCTGAGAAGCCTCCGCGCCGCGCGCTGCGCGACCCGCGCTTCGGAACGGCTGTGCGCGCTCATGCCGCCCGCTTCATCGCGGGGAAGGTCTTAGTTCCGGCACAACTTGCTGCGCAAGTTAGCCTGCACTGAAACCTTCCTGTCATGCGGCTCTCCGCATGACAGGAAAGGTTTTCACGTCGATGATCTTCAACGTGGCCGACACCATGCCGCTGCGCCCGTCCTCGAACTTGACCGCCGTCTCGATGAACTGCTCGCTCTTGCCGCCGTACAGCGCGTCGACCAGCACCTGGTACTTGTCGGCGATGTGGCCGCGCCGTACCTTGCGGGTGCGGGTCAGTTCGCCGTCGTCGGCGTCGAGTTCCTTGTGCAGGATCAGGAAGCGACTGACCTGGCCACCGGCGAGCTTGTCGTCGGCCGCGAGGTCGGCATTGACCTGCTCGACGCATTCGCGAATCAGGGCGAACACCTCGGGCTTGCTCGCCAGATCGGTGTAGCCGGCGTAGGGCAGGTTGCGCTTCTCGGCCCAGTTGCCGACCGCATCGAAGTCGATGTTGACGAAGGCGCAGACCTTCTCGCGCTTGTCGCCGAACGCCACCGCCTCCTTGATGTACGGGAAGAACTTCAGCTTGTTCTCCACGTACTTGGGCGCGAACATCGCGCCGTCGTTCGGGCCGCCCATGATGCGGCCCACGTCCTTGGCGCGGTCGATGATCTTCAGGTGCCCGCCGGCGTCGAGAAAGCCGGCGTCACCGGTGTGGTACCAGCCGTCCGGCGTCAGCACCTCGGCAGTGGCGGCGGGGTTCTTGTAGTACTGCTTCAACAGCCCGGGTGAACGCACCAGGATCTCGCCGGAGTCGGTCACCCGGATCTCCACGCCTTGGATCGGCACGCCGACCGTGTCGGCCTTGGCCTCGTTGTCGGGCTGCAGGCAGACGAACACCGCGGTCTCGGTCGATCCGTAGAGCTGCTTGAGGTTGATGCCGATCGAGCGGTAGAACGTGAACAGGTCGGGGCCGATCGCTTCGCCGGCGGTGTAGGCCACGCGCACGCGCGAGAAGCCCAGCGTGTTGCGCAGCGGGCCGAAGATCAGCCAATCGCCGACCTTGTACTTCAAGCGGTCCAGCGCCGAGACCGTCTTGCCGTCCATCAATGCCGGGCCGACGCGGCGCGCCACCGCCATGCAGGTCTTGTAGAGCCAGCGCTTGAGCGCGCTGGCGTCCTCCATGCGGATGGTCACGCTGGTGAGCAGGCCCTCGAAGATGCGCGGCGGCGCGAAGTAATAGGTGGGGCCGATCTCCTTCAGGTCGATCGTCACCGTCGATGCCGACTCGGGGCAGTTGACGATGTAGCCGCACGCCAGCCACTGCGCATAGCTGAAGATGTTCTGGCCGATCCACGCCGGCGGCATGTAGGCCAGCACCTCTTCACGTTCGGTGAGCTTGTCGAATGCCTGGCCCGCCGTCGCGCGGTCGAGCAGCGTGAAGTGCGTGTGCACCACGCCTTTGGGGTTGCCGGTGGTGCCCGAGGTGAAGAACATCGCCGCCACGTCGTGCACCTGGCCCTTGGCCACTTCGGCGTCGAAGAAGCCAGCGTGCGTGGAGTCGTGGGCACGGCCCGACTCGATCAACTGATCGAGCGGCTCGAGGCCGCTCTCGTGGTAGTTGCGCAGGCCGCGCGGGTCGTCGTACCAGATGCGTTCGAGCTGCGGGCACTGCTCGCGCAGCTCGAGCAGCTTGTCGACCTGTTCCTGGTCTTCGACGATTCCGAAGCGCACCTCGGCGTTGTTGATCGGGAACACGAACTCGTTGGCAACGGCGTCCTGGTACAGCGGCACCGGAATCGCGCCGAGCGCCTGCGCCGCCAGCATCGAGGCGTACAGCCGCGGCCGGTTCTCTCCCACCACCACCACGTGTTCGCCGCGTCGCAATCCCGCTTCGGCCAGGCCGCAAGCCAGGTGCCGCACCATGGCGCTGAGTTGTCCCCAGCTGATGGTCTGCCAGATGCCGTAGCTCTTCTCCCGAAGCGCGGGCGCGTCGGGCCGCTGCTTGGCGTGTGCGAGCAAGGTCTGCGGAAACGTGGAAGGCACGGACAACGCTCCTGGGCAAGCCGTGGCTGGAGGCGCGATGCTAGGTCGAACGTTTGACGCTTGGTTGTCTGTCTGACGACAATCCTAGGGTCCATCCCCATCGGTCTTTCCCCAGTGAACCGCCCGCATCTGTCGTCGGCTTCCGCGCTGCTGGCACGTTCGCGACAACCGACGGCCGACGAGCTGGCCGGCGTGCCGTGGCTGGCCACGTTGACGCCGGAAGAGGCGAAGGTTGCCGCGGCCGACCTGCGCGTGCTGCTGGCCGAGCCGGGTGAGTACGTGTGCCGTGTCGGGCGGCCGGTCACCTTCTGGTTCGGCTTGATCGATGGCTTGCTGAAGATGAGCAACGACAGCGAGCTCGGCATCCCGATCACCTTCACCGGGGTGCCGCCTGGCGGCTGGTTCGGCGAAGGCACGGTGCTGAAGCATGAGCCGTATCGCTACAACATCCAGGCCTTGCGCCGCAGCCTGGTGGCCGGCATCACGGTGCCGACCTTCGACTGGCTGATCGATCGCTCGATCGGCTTCAACCGCTTCATCATGCGCCAGCTCAACGAGCGGCTCGGGCAGTTCATCGCGGCGCGCGAGATCGATCGCCTGAGTGACCCCGACGTGCGCGTGGCGCGCAGCCTGGCCTCGCTGTTCCATCCGGTTCTCTATCCCGGCGTCGGCGATCTGCTGCGCATCACGCAGCAGGAGCTCGGCTATCTCGTGGGCCTGTCGCGCCAGCGCGTGAACCAGGCGCTGCGCACGCTGCAGGCGGTGCAATTGATCCGCATCGAGTACGGTGGCGTGCGCGTGCTCGACCTCGAAGGGCTGCGGCGCTATCGGCCCGCGTGAGCCGCGGGGTGCTGTCAACCGTTGACGATGCCGGCGGCCACGTGCCCCGACGGCACGTGCAGCGCCGCGCCGTCGACATGGCCGGTCTGGTCGTCGAAGAAGAAGTCGGGCTCGAACTCGCGCAGGAACTCGCCCTTGTTGAGGCCACCGAGGAACATCGCCTCGTCGACCTCGATGCGCCAGTCCATCAGGGTGCGGATCGCGCGCTCGTGCGCGGGCGAGCTGCGCGCGGTGACGAGTGCCGTGCGGATGCGCATGTCGCGCGGCGGCGTGCGTTGCAGGCGGTGCAGGGCCTCCAGCAGCGGCTTGAACGGGCCCGGTGCGAGCGGAGTTGCGGAACGCTCGCGCTCGTGGCTGTGGAACGCATCCAGACCATCGCGCTGGTAGACCCGTTCGGCTTCATCGGAAAACAGCACCGCGTCGCCGTCGAACGCGATGCGCACCTCGCCCGGGTGTGCGTCGGAGGCGCGCGCGCTGTGCGGGTACACGCGCGCCGCCGGCACGCCGGCTTCGAGCGCCGAGCGCACGTCGGCTTCATTGGCCGACAGGAACAGGTTGGCGTTCAACGGCCGCAGGTAGCGCCACGGCGACTGGCCGCGCGTGAACACGCCACGCTGCACCGGCAGCTGGAAGTGCTGCGCCGAGCGGAACACCCGCATGCCCGACACCGGGTCGTTGCGCGACAGGATCACCACCTCGACCCTGGGCGCTTCGCTGTTGAACGCGAGCAGCTTCTGCACCAGTGAAAAGGCGACACCCGGGCGCGCGGGCTGGTCGAGCCGCTGCAGCTGCAACTGCATGTAGGCGCGGTCGTCGCTCGCTTCGAAGACCTGGTTCTCCTCTTCGAAGTCGAACAGCGCACGCGAGGAGATGGCGACGACGAGTTGGCCTTCGAGGTTGGCAGGCACGGCGCAGATCATAGGTCCGCGCTCAAGTTCTCCGCCGGAAGGCCGACACCGAAGGCGACGACCATGAACATCTGCCTGCGTCACCTGCTGTTGCACCTGTGCCTCTTGCTGTGCGGGTTGCCGGCGGGCGCCGTCTGGGCGCAGCCGTTGCCGCCGCTGCAACTGGTTGACAGCCAGGGCGAGGTCGAGGCCTGGCCGGCCCTGACGATGCTCAGCGACCCCACCGGCCTGTGGCAGGTGGAGGACTTGCAGCGCCGTCAGGCGGATCTGCGTGCGCCGACAGGCGCTCGGGCCAACCTCGGGGTGCGGCGCGATGCCGTGTGGCTGCACGTGGCGCTGGAGGTGCCCGTGGGAGAGCGCGGCCGGTGGCTGCTCGACATCGACTACCCGTCGCTCGACCGCGTCGAGGTCTATCGCTTCACCGAGGGCCGCCTGCTGCAGTTCGCGCGCGTCGGCGACGACCTGCCGTTTCGCCTGCGGCCGCTGCAGGTGCGCACCCACGCGGTGGCGCTCGACCTGCAGCCAGGCTTGCGCCACGAGCTGTGGCTGCGCGTTCAGACGACCAGCTCGATGGTGCTGCCGGTCAGCTTGATGACGGCGGAGCGCTACAACCAGCGCGAAGCCACCGTGCAGTTGCTGCAGGGCATTTTCGTCGGCATCGGCCTGTGCCTGTTGATCTACAGCATCGCGCAGTGGCTCAGCCTGCGCGAACCCACGTTCGCGCTCTACGCGGTGGCGATCAGCGGCATGACCGTGTTCTTCTTTGCCTACTACGGTCTCGGCCCACAGCACGTGTGGGGCAACGTCCCCTGGCTCACGGCCAACGTGGCGCCGCTGTCGGTGCTGGTCGCGTTGGTGGGCGGCCTGCTGTTTCTCGACCGCACGCTGTTCGTGGCCCAGCACCACCCGCGGCTGTCGCTGGCGATGCGCGGCGCGGCCCTGGCCGCGGGCACCGCGGCGGTGGCGTTTGCCAGTGGACTGATCGACTACCGCATGGCGCAGCTCGTCAGCACCGTGCTCGGGCCATCACCGATCGTGCTCGGCCTGCCCGCCGCGGTGGTGCGCATGCGTTCGGGCGACCGTGCCGCCCTGTACGTGGTGATCGGCTGGAGCCTGTACGGCGTGGGCATCGTGGTGATGGCGGCGCTGCTGCGCGGCTACGTGGCGAGCAACTGGTGGACCCAGCATGCGTTCGAACTGGGCATGTTGATCGAGATGGTGATGTGGCAGCGCGTGCTGGCGGTGCGCCAGGAGCAGGTGCGCCACGAGGCAGCGCAGGCCGACCGCGAGCGCGAGGCGCTGCGCTCGTTGGCGCACACCGACCCGCTGACCGGTTTGCCGAACCGGCGTGGCCTGCAGGCGGAGCTCGCCAACGCGCTGCCGCGCGCCGACAGCGACCGCATGCTGGGCGTGTACCTGCTCGATCTCGACGGCTTCAAGGCCATCAACGATCGCCTGGGCCACGACGCCGGCGACGAGCTGCTCAAGCTGGTGGCGCAGCGGTTGCGTGCCCCGCTGCGTCATCGCGACGTGGTGGCCAGGCTCGGCGGCGACGAGTTCGTCGTCATGGCCACCGACTTGCCGGGCGACGACGAGGCGCGCCGCCTGGGCCAAAAGCTGCTCGATGCGGTTGCCGCGCCGTTCACGGTGCGCGAGCAACTGTGCAAAGTGGGGCTGACGGTGGGGTATGCGCTGGCGCCGCTCGATGGTTTGGACGCCGACAGTCTGCTCAAGCGCGCCGACGCCGCGATGTACGCCGGCAAGCAGGCCGGCAAGCACACGCTGCGCCGCGGCCAGGCCTCGGTGGGCCTGGTCAGCGCCTGACCGACGCCCTCATTGCACGAAGCCGATCGGCGCGCGCTTGTTCGACGGTGCGGGCAGGTCGCGCAACTCGATCGCGCCGCGACCATCGAGCCGTGCGTTGCCGAACGCGGTCATCCACGCCCGGCGCATCTCGCGCGGCGCCAGTTCGGCCATGCGTTCGAGAATCGGCTCGGCAGGCTGCGGCTCGAAGCGCGCACCCCAGTCGTGGCCATCGCGGATGCGCTGGTACAGGCGCAACGCGATGCCGCATGCCGCCTCGTGATCCGGCGCCTCGACCTCGTAGATGTTCATCCGGTTGAGGATGGGTTCCGGGATCGAGCGCTCGTCGTTCGCGGTGGCAATCCAGATCACCTGGCTGGCGTCGATCGCGACCTCGGCGAACTCGTCGGTGAAGCTGGATGCGGTGTCGATCTCGAGCAGGCTGTACAACGAGCCGAGCGGGTCGTAGGCGTGTTCGGCGCTGGCCTTGTCGATCTCGTCGACCACCATCACCGGATTGGCGTACTGGCCGTCGACCAGGGTCTCGAAGACCTTGCCGGGGCGCGCGCCCTTCCATTGCGACGACGCGCCCGACAGCACCCAGCCGGCGGTGAGCGAGCTCATCGACACGAATCCCATGCCGGTGCCCAGCAGCATCGACAGCCGGCGCGCAAAGTGCGTCTTGCCGACACCGGGTGGACCGAGCAGCAGCGTGGGCGCGATCTCGAGCGCGTCGCGGCTGTCCTGGCACAGCGCGAGCTGACGTCTCACGTCGTCGAGCACCTCGCCGAAGTTGGGCATTTCGTCATACAGGTGCTCCATCACCGGCAGGCCGGAGGGCTTGACCTGGAAACGTTCGGGACCCTTTTCGAGCATGCGCTCGTAGGTGGCACGCAGGGTCTCGTGCTCCTTCGGCGGCAGCTTGGTCAGGCGGCGCTCGACGTCGTCGCAGCGGTAGACCGCGCGCATGGTGGCGATCGGGATGTGGCCCCCGCCGTGCACCGGTACCAGATCGTGGGAGCCCTTCATGCAAGCCTCCAAGTCACCTGACGCAATCATTGAAGCAAACGCCGCGCCCGGCGTCACTCCGAATAACGCCTGACAAGTCACGCAATTGCAAGTCGCAGGCGCTTCATTGCCTGGGTTGCATGCGCGAACGTCTGCGTTTTCCCCATAAATGGGGATAACGGGGCTCAGCGAACCCAGGTGTTGAGTTGGATGATCGGCAGCAGCACGGCCAGCACGATCAACATCACCACGCCGCCCATCGCCACGATCAGCAAGGGCTCCAGGATGGTTGCCAGCGCCATGGCGCGGCGCTGAACCTCGCCGCTGAGCTGCGCGGCGGCACGGGCCAGCATCGTGGGCAATTCACCGGTTTGTTCGCCCAAGCGGGCAAACATGGCCAACAGGCCGGGGAAGCGCTTGCGTCCGGACAGCGCGGATGCGAGCGGCGCGCCTTCGCGCACCTGGGCCAGCGCATCGACGGCGTCGGCACGCAGCGCGCGGTTGCCGAGCGTTTCGGCCGCCGCCTGCAAGGCCTTGAGAATCGGCACGCCGGCACCGGCCAGCATGGCCAACGTGCCGGCGAACCGAGCCGCGTTGTAGCCACGCGCCAGCCGGCCGACCATCGGCAGGCCGAGGACCATCGCATCGAAGCGTTCACGGAACGCCTCGTTGCGCAGCGAGTACATCAGCAGGCCGCCCGCAGCCGCCAGGCCCAGAGCGACCAGCCAGCCCCAGTTGCGGACGAACGAGCTGACGCCGAGCATGGCGGTGGTCAGCCATGGCAAGGCCCGCTTGCTGTTGACGAACACGCTGGCCACCTGCGGCACCACGTAGGTGACCAGGAAGATCACGATGACGATGGCGATCAGCGACACGATCGCCGGGTACAACGCCGCCCCGAGCAGCTTGGCGCGCAGCGCCTGGCGCTCTTCCAGATCGTCGGCAAGTTTTTCCAGCACGATGCCCAGTGCACCACTTTGCTCACCGGCAGCCACGACGGCGCGATAGACCTCGTCGAACTCGCGCGGTGCACCGCCGAGGGCGCGCGCGAAGGTCGAGCCGGCGTTGACCTCGGCGCGCAGGTGCGCCACCAGATCGCGCTGCCGCGGATCTTCGGCTTCGTCGGACAGCGCGGTCAGGGCGCGTTCGAGCGGCAAGCCAGCGGCGACCAGACCGGCGAGCTGACGTGTCCAGACTGCGAGCGTGGTCGATGAGAAGGTGCGGCGGGTGAAACGAACACGGCCGGTGGAGGCCAGCGCGGCCGCCACCGCCTCGACGCCCAACGGCACCAAACCCTGGCTGCGCAACTGCGAGCGCACGGCTTTGGCGTTGTCGCCTTCGAGCAAGCCGGTGCGTGGCTTGCCCTGGGCGTCGATGGCCTCGAAACGGTACGCGGGCATGCGACTACAACGCGCTCAGGTCCGGTCCGGCGTACGGCCGCCCGAAGCCGCGCCGCGCCCCCGCGGGGGGCAGTGACGCAGCGATGCGACAAGCGGGGGAGTCAACATCTACTCTCGGGTGACGCGCAAGACCTCTTCGAGCGATGTGATGCCCTCATCGACCAGGCGCTGGCCGTCTTCGCGCATCGGGCGCATGCCCGCGGCCTCACCGGCGACGAAGATCTGGCTCTCGGCGGACCGGCTGTGGATCAGCGAGCGCATCTTGTCGTCCACGGACATCAGCTCGTAGACCCCGGTGCGGCCCTTGTAGCCGGTGTTGCCGCAGTGCTCGCAGCCCACCGGGTGCCAACGACCGCTGGCGTCGCGGCGGCGGCAGTGCATGCACAGCTTGCGCACCAGCCGCTGCGCCAGCACGCCGAGCAGCGAGCTGCTGAGCAGGTAGGGCTCGACGCCCATGTCGATCAGGCGCGTGACGCTCGACGGCGCGTCGTTGGTGTGCACCGTGGCCAGCACCAGGTGGCCGGTGAGCGAGGCCTGGATCGCGATCTGCGCGGTTTCCACGTCGCGAATCTCACCGATCATGATCACGTCGGGGTCCTGGCGCAAGAACGCGCGCAGCGCCTTGGCGAACGTGAGGTCGATCTTCGGATTGACCTGGGTCTGGCCGATGCCGGGCAGCTCGTATTCGACCGGGTCCTCCACCGTCAGGATGTTGGTGGTGGAGGTCGGCAGGCGTGCCAGCGACGCGTACAACGTGGTCGTCTTGCCCGAGCCGGTGGGGCCGGTGACCAGCACGATGCCATGCGGCTGCTCGATCAGATGGACGAAGCGCTCCATCACCTCGCTGCTCATGCCCAGGCCCTCGAGCGTGAACTTGGTGTCGGTCTTGTCGAGCAGGCGCAGCACGGCGCGCTCGCCATGCGCGGCCGGCAGTGTCGACACGCGCACGTCGACCGCACGGCCGCCGATGCGCAGCGAGATGCGGCCGTCCTGCGGCAGGCGCTTTTCGGCGATGTCGAGCTCGGCCATGATCTTCAGGCGCGAGATCAGGGCGGCGTGCAGCGCCTTGTTGGGTTGCACCACCTCGCGCAGCGTGCCGTCGACGCGAAATCGCACCGATGAACTGCGCTCGTAAGGCTCGATGTGGATGTCGCTCGCGCCGTCTTTCGCGGCCTGCGTCAGCAGTGCGTTGAGCATGCGGATGATCGGCGCGTCGTCTGCCGCCTCGAGCAGGTCTTCGACCGCGGGCAGGTCCTGCATCAGGCGGCTGAGGTCGACCGCGCTCTCGACTTCGCCCACCACCGCGGCGGCGCTCGACTCGCCGCCCGCATAGGCCGCAGCGATGCGCTGGCTCAGCGTGGAGGCGGCCTCCCGTTCGAAGCTGGTGACATCGAACAGCCGAACCACCTCCGACATTGCGCTGGCGTTGGACTGATCGGCCGCCCACAGCACCCGCTGGGCGCCGTCGTCCTCGAGCAGCAGCGTGTTGGACTTGGCGAACGCGTAGGGGAGCAGGTGGCGAGGCATGGCGGGGTCAGTCGTTGCTCACTGGTGGCCCGGGCAGCACCCGGGCGGGATCGGGCGGGCGCGGAAGCGGCGGTGGGTCGAGCGTCCCGGAAGCGGCTGCCGGCGCGCGTTCGGACACGATCGGCGCCTCGTTGATCGGCAGCACGTAGCTCGGTGCAGGCTGCGTCTCTTTTTGTCGCGCCCGGATGATGTCGTAGCGGTCGACCGACAGCTTGGTCGCGCTGTCGCCATCGCGCAGCACCACCGGACGCAAGAACACCATCAGGTTGGTGCGTTTGCGCGTGCGGGTCTCGCTGCGGAACAGCGTGCCCACCACCGGCAGGTCACCGAGCACTGGCACCTTGGACTTCTGGTCGGTGAAGCGGTCTTCGATCAAGCCACCGAGCACCAGGATCGCGCCATCGTCGACCACGACGGTCGATTCGATCGAGCGTTTGTCGGTCGAGGGACCGGCATTGGAGGTGCCGGGCGCCACCTGCTGGCTGATGCTCGACGCCTCCTGGAAGATCACCATGCGCACCGTGCCACCTTCGCCGACCTGCGGCTTGATGCGCAGCGTGATGCCGACGTCCTTGCGCTCGATGGTCTGGAACGGGCTGGTCGTGGCGACACCGGTATTGGTGAACTGCCCGGTGATGAACGGCACGTTGCTGCCGACGATGATCTTGGCCTCTTCGTTGTCGAGCGTGATCAGGTTCGGGGTCGAGACGATGTTGGTGTTGGTCTGGCTCTGCAGGAAGCGCGCGATCGCGGCGAGGGCATACACGCCGCCGTAGTTCCGCAGCAAGCCGATGTTGAGGCCTTCGCCCGGCGTCGCCGGCGAGGTGGTGCCCGAACCGCCCCCGGTGATGGTTTGCGTCAAGGCGATGATGCTCGGACCGGCGACCTGCGAGTTGGTGCCGGCGAACAGGCCGTACTTGTCACCGCTCTGGCCGATGAGGCCCTGCCACTGGAACCCGAAGTCGGCGGCGTTGTCGCCGATCACCTCGACGATCAGGCTTTCGATATAGACCTGTGCGCGCCGCGTGTCGAGCTGTTCGATCATCGTGCGCACCTGCCGGTACAGCGGCTCGGGGGCCGTGATGATCAGAGAGTTCGATGCCGGGTCGGCCTGGATGAAGCCGCCGGTGGATGGCTGCGCCGATGAGGCGAGCGGCGAGGTGGCTTGCGTGGAGCCGCCACCGACACCGCCGATGCCCGTTTGCTGCTGTTGCGGCTGCTGCTGCTGTTGCTGCGTCGGCGAGGTGACGGAGCCACCGCTGCTGCCAGCGCCACCGCCGCCCGGAAACGCCGCCCGCAGCACCGTCGCCAGCTTGGTCGCATCGGCGTTCTTCAGGTGCACCACCCAGATGTTGCCGCTGCCGGCTGCCGGCCCGGTCAATGGCTGGTCGAGGCGCTGCACCAACGCACGCAGCGCTGCCATGCGCACCGGATTGGAGGCGCGCAGGATCAGCGCGTTGGCGCGTGGATCGACCAGCACCGTGAAGGGGCCGCCGCTGCCACCGGGACCCCCGGGCACCGGCGCGCCCGCGACCGCGCCGTCGCCGAGGCGCTGGATGATGGCCGCCAGGTCGCTCGCCACACCGTGCCGCACCGGGATCACCTCGACGTCGGTGGCGCCGGGTGAGTCGAGCGCCGCGATGATGCGGGCGATGCGCTGCAGGTTGTCGGCGTAGTCGGTGATGACCAGCGTGTTGTTGCCGGGGTTGGCGTTGATCGTGTTGTTCGGGCTGATCAAGGGCCGCAGCACCGCCACCAGGTTGTTGGGGTTCTCGTGGTTCAGCTTGAAGATTTGCGTCAGCACCTGGTCGCCGCGCACGCCGGGTGCGCCGATCGAAACGGTGCCGGTCTGGAGCTTGGCGTCGGCCTCGGGCACGACCTTGAGCAGGCCGGCCGAATCGACCAGCGTGAAGCCCAGTCCGCGCAGCGCGGCCAGGTAGTTGAGGTAGGCCTCGCGCACCGACACCGGCTGCTCGCTGTAGACGGTGATCGTGCCCTTGACGCGCGGGTCGACGATGATCTGTCGTTCGATCATCGCGCCCATCGCCCGCGTCACCGCCTCGATGTCGGCGTTGACGAAGTTGACCGTCACCTGCGTGCCCGAGCGCAGCGCTTGGCTGGGACCGGCGTTGGCTGCGCGCGCCGGGCGCTGCGCTTGGGGCGCCGGCCGCTGCGTCGACGGAGCGGTGGATTGCGCTGGCGGCGTCGGCGCTGCAGGCGGCAGCGGCTGCGCGGACGGCACTTGCTGCTGCGGCACGGGTTGCGATTGGGCCTCAGGCGCCTGGGGTTGCGCAGGCTGTTGTGCGCCGGCCAGCGTCGTGGCCAGCATCAGCACCGCGCCCAAGGCCTTGCCGGCCCGGCGGCAAGGATTCGCGCGAAGTCCGCGTGGGTTCATGGTCATCCGATCGCAATGACCGACGTCGCACCTTGGCGTCGGCCGATGATGTTGAGCAGGTTGTTCAGCGCCGCCTCTTGCCCCTCGGCCGCGCTCGCTTCACCGCGGAACCGCACGCGCGGCCCCGCCCATTGTCCGCTGCCCTGCAGGCGCAGCGCGCCCTCAAGCGTTTCAAGATTCAACGTCGCGGTTTCGCCGGCACCGGCGCCGCCGCGCACGCTGAAACGGTAGCTGCCCAGCGTGTCCAGCGTCGACAGACGCGACGACACGCCGAGCAGATCGAAATCCACACCACCCACGACGCGCCAGCGCCCCTGCACCGACTCGAGCGTCATGCCATTGCTGGTGATGGTCAGCACGCCACCGAGCTGCATGGTGTTGAACGGCGTGCCCAAGCCGGCGAGCCATGACGCCGGCCATTGGCCGAGCGCCTGCGGCTGCGCCGGCAGGATGATCTGGTAGCGGTTCAGGCCGAAGCGCACCTGCACCAGCAGCTCGCGGTCCAGGCAGCAGGCCTGATTCAGGCGCAGCGCCAGGCCGTTGAGGAGCGGACGGACCTGCCACTGCATGCGACCGGGCAGCGCTGACGCATCCCGGCTGCCGATGCCGCCGGTCAGCACCACCTGCGCGCTGCCGTTCCACACCGTGCCCTGCGCATCGGCCAGCAGCAGGCGCTGGTCGGTGGCGCGCGACAGCGCATAGGCCAGCCAGCTCGCCGGTGCGAACAGCACCAGGCCGACCAGCACGCCAACCACAGCGCCCCAGATGGCCCAGCGTGTCGACGCATTGCGCGCGCGCTGCCAGGCCAATTCGGCCAGTGTGGAGTTCTGGAATGCGCTCGGATTGAGCTGCGACAGCCGGCCACCGCGTCGGCGGCTGAACCAGGAGGGCCAGCGCAGTTCCATCAATTGCCTCCCAAGCTGAGCACCAGCGTGCCGCTGTAGCCGCCGGGCACACGGGTCAAATCAGCCTCCAGCGGCCGCGCCCGCGCAGCGCTGCGCGCCTCGACCAGCAGCGCACGCACTTGTTCGGGGCTGGCGTTGACCAGCGTCAGCAAGGCGCGGTCGGTCTGCAGGCTCAAGCGCACCTTGTCGCCTTGTCGTTCGACCGCGGACTTGATGGCCAGGCCGGCCTGGGCGGCTGGCACCGGGGTGGCGTTGCGCAGATCACGCACCTCGGCGGCCATGGTGCGCATCTGCAGCAGTTCAGTGTCGAGCATGTCCAGTTGCGCCGGTGCGCTGCGCAGCGTCGCCATGGCCGGCGCGACGAACAGCACCCAGACCAGGAACACGCCGAGCACCAGGGCCATCAGCGTGAGCGCCAGGCGGTCGCGAGG
>DATKJN010000625.1:0-3598 GCA_035543655.1 Burkholderiaceae bacterium
CCCACCACGATCCACCGGCTGGCGGCGATCGCCCGCGCGCTGGGTGCATCGGGCGACATCACCGCCGCCGGCTTTCGCGATGCCACGTTGCTCGGCCGCAAGCGTGCGATCCAGGTGCTCGAGTACTTCGACCGCGTGGGCCTGCTGCGCCGCACCGGCGACGTGCACCGGATGCGCAGCGACACCGATCTGTTCAAGGAGGCGGCATGACGCGCCGCGCCCTTGGGCCAACCATCTTGGAAGGGAAACGATCCTGGTGGATCGGCCGGGCTTCAAACCCGGTGGGCGGTGCCATGCGCTGCCGGGTGGGTTCGACTCCCATTCCCTTCCGCCATCCACCATGAAACGTGCTCGGCTTCGAGTTCCGCGACGCGCTGCACGGCCACAAGAGCCAGAAATCCTGGCCGGACCCAACCGCACGACGCTACACTTTGCATCGCATGTTCCGCCCTCGCACCCACCGCCTGACCACCCTCCTGTTGATGGTGATGTCGTTGCTGTTTTCGCAGCTGGCGCTGGCGAACTATGTCTGCCCGGCACAGGCCGATGCAGCGGTGATGGCCCAGATGATGGCCTCCGGTACGCCGTGCACGGGCATGGACGATGTGCAGCCGGCGTTGTGCCACCAGCACGGCACCGGCGCGGCGCAGTCGTTCGAGGCCGTCAAGCTGCCCACGGTTTCGCTGCCCGCGATCCTGCAAGTGATCGAGGTGCCATTGGTCATCGAAGGCGTCGAGGCGGTTGCGCTGCCCGTGTCGTCCTCGCTCGAAGCGCGCCCGCCTCCCGATCCCGTCTACCTGTCCACGCTCAGACTTCGCGTCTGAAATCTCCGTCGATCGATCGGCGCCGGTGCGGTTCATCCGCTGCCGGCAAGTGCCCCGTTCGTCCACGGAGTTCGCATGTTCATCACACACTTTCGCGCGGTCTCGCTGGCCGTCGCCATGCTGCCGGCACTGGCTCCGGCCGCGCCGCTCACGCTCGAACAAGCCCTTGAGCTTGCAGTGCAGCGGTCCGAAGCGGCCCGTTCGTCGCGCGCCGGTGTGCACGGCGCCACCGAAGCGGCTCGCGCAGCGGGGCAATTGCCCGATCCGATGCTGCGCGCCGGAATCGACAACCTCCCGGTGACCGGTGCCGACCGCTTCAGCACGACGCGCGAATCGATGACGATGAAGCGCATCGGCATCGCGCAGGAGTGGGTCTCGTCCGACAAGCGCGCGGCGCTCCAGGCGGCCGCGGACGCCATGGTCGGCCGGGAAAGCATTTCGCTGCAGGCCACTGCGGCCGAGGTGCGCATGCAGACCGCTTTGGCCTTCCTGGAGGCCTACTTCGCGGGCGAGACGCTGCGCGTGATCACGCTGTCGGAACACCACGCCCACGAGGAGCTGGAGGCTGCGAAGGCGCGCCTGTCGTCGACGACAGGCAACAGCCAGGAGGTGCTGGCGATGACCAGCGCGCTCGGGGTCGCGCAGGACGAGTCGGCCGAGGTGCGGCAGCAGCAGAGTGCCGCACGCGTCGCGCTGGAACGCTGGGTGGGATTGCCCGCCGAGGACCTTGCAGCCCCGGCCACGCCGCCGACCGCGGGCGAGGCGCTGTTCGTGGCGCACCACCCGGTGGTGCTGGCCGCACAACGCGACATCGACGTCGCACGGCGCGACGCGGCCGTCGCAACGGCCAACCGCGATCCCAACTGGTCGTGGGAAGTCTCGTATGGCCAACGCACCGGTTACTCCGACATGGTGACGTTCGGCGTCAGCATTCCGCTGCCGGTCTCGCGCGCCGAGCGCCAGGACCGCGAAGCCGCCGCCAAGCGGGCGTTCGTCGAGAAGGCCGAGGCCAACCTCGCAGAGGCCACCCGCAGCGCGACTGCGGAATACCGCTCGCTGGCCAGCGACGCGTTGCGCCTGGCCGAGCGCGTGCAGCGCTATCAATCGTCCATCGTCGTGCCGGCGCAGCAGCGCACTGTCGCCGCGCTGGCCGGCTATCGCTCGAACCAGGTGAGCTTGACGACGCTGTTCGATGCGCGTCACGCCGAGGTCGAGGCGCAGCGCAAGCTGCTGGTGCTGCGCCGAGAGATGGCCAAGGCCCAGGCGCAGCTGGCCTTCAAGCCGTTGTCGAATGGAGGCGCCCGATGAAACGCGCACAAGTGTGGCTGTGGTGCGGTCTCGGTGCCGTGACGCTGGCCGCCGCCGGCTTCTATGCCGGCAGGCACTCTGGCCCAACCGGGCAGGGCGCGATGACCGCCGCCGCGCCGGCCTCCGCGGCCTCTGCGGCCGGCGATCGCAAAGTGCTGTATTGGCACGACCCGATGGTGCCGGGGCCGCGCTTCGACAAGCCGGGCAAGTCGCCGTTCATGGACATGCAGCTCGTGCCCGTCTATGCCGACGAGGCGAGCGACTCCGGCGTCAAGGTGAGCCCGACCGTTCAGCAGAACCTGGGCGTGCGCACCGCCGCGGTCCGGCGCGCCGAAGTCAGCGCATCGTTCGATGCGGTCGGCTCGGTGCAATTCGACGAGCGTCTCAGTGTGGCAGTGCAAACGCGCGTGGCGGGTTACGTCGAGCGGCTCGCGGTGCGCGCTGCGATGGAGCGGGTGCGCCAGGGCCAGGCGCTGGCCACCGTGTTCGCGCCCGAGTGGCTGGGGCCGTTGAATGAACTGTTGGCGTTGAAGCGGGCCGGCGTGTCGGAGGACCTGATCGCTGCCGCACGCGAGCGCATGCGTGCACTGTCGATTCCCGATTCGCTGGTGCGCCAGAGCGAAGAGACAGGCACCGCGCAGGCGCGCTTCACGCTCAGTGCGCCGATCGGCGGCGTGGTCGCTGAACTCGGTGTGCGCGAAGGTGTTGCGGTGTCGCCCGGCATGACGATGTTTCGCATTGCCGGGCTCGACACCGTGTGGGCGGTGGCCGAGGTACCCGAGGTGCAGGCGGTTCGCCTGTTGCGCGGCCAGAAGGTCACCGCCGTGTTGCAGGCGGACGCTTCACAGACGTTCCAGGGCTCGCTGAAGGAGATCCTGCCGCAGGTGAGCGCGAACACGCGCACGCTGCAGGCGCGTTTCGAGGTCGACAACAAGGGCGGCAAGCTCACCCCGGGCATGCTGCTGCGTTTGCAGGTGGCGGGTCCCAGCGCATCGCGGCTGGTGGTGCCGTCGGAAGCGGTGATTCGCACCGGCAGGCGTGCCGTGGTGCTGGTGCGCAAGGACGACGGCTCGTTCGAGAGCCGTGACGTCACGCTGGGGCAGGACGTCGGCGACGACGTCGAAGTGATGCTCGGCCTCGCCGAAGGCGAGCGGGTCGTCGTCAGCGGCCAGTTCCTGATCGACTCTGAGGCACGGCTGCGCTCGGTGACCGGCGCGATGGCGTCGGCGCCCGCCGCATCGGCGCCATCCGCCGCGCAGGCGTCCGACGTGCACGTTGCGCAAGGCAAGGTCGAGAGCGTCCAGCCCGACGGTCTGACGATTTCGCACGGTCCGGTCGCCGCCCTGAAGTGGCCTTCGATGACGATGGGCTTCAGCAAGCCCGATCCCCAGGCCTTTGCCGACATCAAGCCCGGCGACACGATTCGCTTTCAGTTCAAGAAGGGCGGCCCGATGGGCTGGGAACTG
>DATKJN010000626.1:0-10534 GCA_035543655.1 Burkholderiaceae bacterium
GTGCCGATCAAGTCGGGCATCGGCGGCGAGGACGCCAAGCGGCTGCAGCAGGTGATCAAGCAGCACAAGCTGAAGGTGCAGGCGTCCATCCAGGGCGATACGCTGCGCGTGAGCGGTACCAAGAAAGACGAGTTGCAGGCAGCGATGCAGTTGCTGCGCCGCGAGGCCGGCGAATTGCCGCTCGGTTTCAAGAATTTTCGCGACTGACATGACCACCCCCGAAGCGACCAGCGACCGCCTACCCCTCGAAGGGGCAACGCCAGCGGCCCCGCGAAGCCGGTTCCGCGGCGTTCGTTTGGGCACGCTGAGCGCGATCGTCACGTTGCTGATGCCGATGGTTGCCACAGCGCAGACGGTGTCGATGGCGGGCAGCATCGGCGACAGCAAGGCGCTGTTGATGATCAATGGCGCGCCGCACACGCTGGCGGTCGGCAGCACCGTCAAAGGCGTGACGCTGAAGCGCGTGATGCCCGGGCAGGCCGAAGTCGAGGTCGGCGGCAAGTCGCTGCTGGTGGCAATCGGCGGCGCACCGGCCAGCGTCGGCGGCGGCGGTGGCGGCGGCGCGACCGGGCGCGAGATCCTGATCGCCGCCGGTCCCGGCGGCCACTTCGTCACCAGCGGACAGATCAACGGCAAGCCGGTGCAGTTCATGGTCGACACCGGCGCCACCGTGGTGGCCATGGGCCGCCAAGAGGCCGATCGCCTGGGCATCGACTGGAAGAAAGGCCAGCCTGGCATGGGTCACACCGCGGCAGGCGTCGTCACCACCCACGGTGTCTCGCTGACCTCGGTGCGCATCGGCGACGTCGAGGTGTTTGGCGTCAACGCGATGGTGCTGCCAGCGGAGATGCCATTCATCCTGCTCGGCAACTCGTTCCTGAACCGCTTCTCGATGCGCCGCGACAGCAATGTGATGAAGCTCGAGAAGCGCGACTGAGCGTTGAAGAATCGCGCAGCGATTCCTCAGCGCTCAGTCGTAGCGCAGCGCCTGCGCCGGATCGACGCGGCTGGCGCGCCAGCTCGGGTACAGCGTGGCCAGCAATGCCAGGCCGATCGACACCAACGCCACCGGCACGATGTCGCCCATCTGCGGATCGCTCGGCATCTGGCTGATCAGGTAGACGTTGCCCGGCAACAGCTGCGTGCCCAGCAGCCGCTCGATGGCCGGCACGATGGACCCGATGTTGAGCGCGATCGTCAGCCCGAGCAGCACGCCGGCCAGCGTGCCGGTGAGCCCGGCGAGCGCACCCTGCACGACGAAGATCGCCATCACCGAGCGCGGACTGGCGCCAAGCGTGCGCAGGATCGCGATGTCGGCGCGTTTGTCGGTCACCGTCATCACCAGCGTGGCCACCAGATTGAACGCGGCCACCGCGATGATCAGCGCCAGGATCAGGCCGAGCATGCGCTTTTGCTGCGCCACCGCGGCGAACCAGATGCGGTTGGCGCGCGTCCAGTCGTACACCGCCACGCGCGGATCGAGCCGCTCCGACAGCGATCGCGCCCATTGCGGCGCCGCCCGTGCATCGCGCAGCCGCACCGACAGCGCCTCGGCATGCGGCAGGTGTGCGAGCTGAAGCGCCTCGTCGATGTGCAGCAGTGCCAGCGTGCTGTCGTACTCGTGGTGCCCGCTGTCGAACACGCCAGCCACGGTGAAGCCGTGGTGGCGCGGCAGCGATGATTCCGCGTTCGCTGCGCCGGCACCCGAGACCACGACCACTGAATCACCGACCTTCACCTGCAGCTCGCGTGCGAGTTCCGAACCGAGCACGATCTGGCGCGCGCCGGGCTGGAGCGCCTGCAGCGGCCCGTTGCGCAAGCGCTCGGCCAACGGCACCACCTTGGGCTCGTCGAGCGGCGACACGCCGCGCAGCACCACCCCGCGCAGCGCTTCGCCGCGCCCGAGCAAGCCGCGCGCGATCACCACCGGTGCGACCGCCTCCACGCCGTCGAGGCGCTGCGCCTGCTGTGCGAGCACACGCCAGTCGGTGCCGATCGCCGCGGCGTCGACCTGCACGTGCGGGATCACGTCGAGCATGCGTGCGCGCACCTCGCGCTGAAAGCCATTGACCACCGACAGCACGACGATCAGCGCGGCCACGCCAAGTGCGATGCCGAGCATCGACACGCCGGAGATGAACGAGATGAAGCGGTTGCTGCGTCCGCCGCGACCGGCGCGCAGGTAGCGCCAGCCGACTTGCCACTCGAACGGCCAGGCCTGCATCAGGCCCCGCCCGGCCGTCCGAAGAGGCCTGATCCGTCTCGGGGGGACGCGAGCGCAGCGAGCACGGGGGCCACCGGTCTTGCTCTATTGGCCCAGCTGCAGGCGCTGCCCGCAGCGCTCGGCCAGGTGCATGTCGTGCGTGACCACGATGAAGGCCGTGCCGTCCTCGCGCGCCAGCTGCAGCATCAGCTCGAACACCGTCTGCGCGGTGTGGCGGTCGAGGTTGCCGGTGGGCTCATCGGCCAGCACGCAACTCGGCTTGGTGACCAGCGCCCGCGCGATCGCCACGCGCTGGCGCTCGCCGCCCGACAGCTGCGCCGGCCGATGCAGCACGCGCGCCGAAAGTCCGACGCGACCGAGCATGGCCTGCGCAGCATCGCGCGATGCGTGCACCGATTCGCGCCGGATGCGCAGCGGCATCGCCACGTTGTCGAGCGCACTGAACTCCGGCAACAGATGGTGAAACTGGTAGACGAAACCCAGGTGCTGGTTGCGCCAGCGGCCCTGCTGGGCCGCATCCATGGTCGCGAAATCACGACCCATCAGCTCCACGCGGCCCGACGTCGGATGGTCCAGGCCACCCAACAGGTGCAGCAGCGTGCTCTTGCCGGAGCCCGAGGCGCCGACCACCGCCAGGGTCTGCGCACGCTGCACCTCCAGGCTCAGGCCGCTGAACACGGTGACGTCGAGCGCGTCCTTGCCGCTGCCTTCGCGAAAGCGTTTGTGCAGGCCGGCCGCCTTCAGCACCACGTCACTCATACCGCAGCGCCTCGGCGGGGTTCACCTTGGCGGCGCGCCAGCTCGGATACAGCGTCGCCACGAAGGCCAGGATCAGCGCCACGATGGTGATCGGCACGATGTCGGCCCAGCGCGGGTCGCTCGGCATGCGGCTGATCAGGTAGATGTTGCCCGGCAGGAACGCGATGCCGAGCGCTCGCTCGATTGCCGGCACGATCACGTCGATGTTGAACGCGACGATCACGCCGAGCACCGCACCGCCGATCGTGCCCAACACGCCGGCCGCGGCGCCCTGCACGACGAACACGCCCATCACCGAGCGTGGGCTGGCCCCCAGCGTGCGCAGGATCGCGATGTCGGCCTGCTTGTCGGTGACCGTCATCACCAAGGTCGACACCAAGTTGAATGCCGCCACCGCGACGATCAGCGTGAGGATGATGGCCATCAGGCGCTTCTCGATCTGCACCGCATCGAACCAGTTGCGGTTGGTGCGCGTCCAGTCGCGCACGCTCACCTCCGGCCCCAGGCTCGCCGCGAGCTCCTGCGCGACGCGGCGCGCGGCGTACAGATCGGTCAGCTTCAACTGCACACCGCCCGGGCCTTCCAAGCGGTACAGCCGTTGCGCATCCGCCAGGTGGATCCACGCCATCGCGCTGTCGTATTCGTGGTGTCCAGCCTCGAAGGTGCCGGCAACGACGAAAGTCTTGAGCCGCGGCAGCACGCCGGCCGGCGTCACCTGGCCGCTCGGCGCCACCAGCGTCACCGTGTCGCCGGCGTGCACGCCGAGCTGGCGCGCGAGCTCCGAGCCGAGCACGATCTGCCAGGCCCCGGGTTGCAGCGCCTGCAGCGTGGTGTCGCGCACCCGAGAGGCCAGCTCGGTGATGTGCACCTCTTCTTCCGGCAGGATGCCGCGCACCAGCGCGCCGCGCAGCGTGTCACCGCGCGCCAGCAACGACTGGCTGGCGATGAACGGCGCCACCGCGAGCACCGCCGGGTTCTCGCGTGCCTTCGCCGCCGTGGCCTTCCAGTCGGCCAGCGCCCCGCCGTGCGCATCGAGCACCTCCACGTGAGGGATCACGCTCAGCATGCGGTCGGTCACTTCCTTCTGGAAGCCGTTCATCACCGACAGCACGATGATCAGCGCCGCCACGCCGAGCGCGATGCCGAGCATCGACACGCCGGAGATGAAGGAGATGAATCCGTTGCGGCGGCCGGCGCGACCGGCACGGGTGTAGCGCCAGCCGAGTTGCCACTCGAAGGGCCAGTTCATTGTCAGCGGCGGCCGGCCGCCCGACGCCGCTGACACGCCCCCCCGGGGGGCAGCGAGCGCAGCGAGCGTGGGGGCGAGTGCATTCGGCCGATGCTAGCAGGCACGCAGGCGCATCATCGACGCACCGATAATCGCTCTGCCCATGCACCTGATCGTTCCGTTCGCCGGCGTGCTGTCCGAAGCCGGCCGCCACACTGCGCAGTCGCTGTCGTTGCCATCGCTCGAGAAGCTGCTGGCCCGTGCACAGCCCGGCGCAGCGACCGGAGGCGACGAACGTTCGCTGTCGGCGCCGCACGAGGTGGCCTTGGCACGGGCCTTGGGTTGGCCGGCAACGGACGGGCGCCTGCCCTTTGCCGCACGAGCCGCTGCGCTCGATGGCATCGCCATCGGTGAACGGCCTGTCGGCTTGTTGACGCCGGTGCACCTGCACCTGGGCACCGAGCAGGTCACGATGACCGATCCCGACGCCCTTGACCTCGACGCGGCCGATGCGCGCGCTCTGTTCGACACGCTGCAGCCGCTGTTCGCCGACGTTGGCTTCGAACTGCACTGGGGCAGCCCGCTGCGCTGGTACCTGGTGCACGACAGCCTGGCCGAGTGGCCCACCGCATCGCTGGACCGGGTGATCGGCCGCAACATCGACCCGTGGATCACCGATGCGCCGGTCGGACACCTGTGGCCGCGCCTGCAGAGCGAAACGCAGATGCTGCTGCACACGCACCCGGTCAATGCGCGGCGCGAAACGCAGGGCTTGTCGAGCATCAACTCGGTATGGCTGAGCGGCTGCGGCGCACCGCGCACCGCCCACACGGTCGAACCCCTGATCGACGAAAGCCTGCGCGGCCCGGCGCTCGGGGAGGACTGGGCGGCGTGGGCCGAGGCGTGGCAGGCGCTCGATGCCGGACCGATCGCTGCGTTGCTGCAGCGGCAGGATGGCGCCATGCTCACCTTGGCCGGTGAACGCCACACCCGACCGTTCACGCTGCAGCATGCCTCGGCATGGCGACGCATGCGGTCGTTGTGGCAGCTTGCGCCGGCGCACCGCGTGCTGGAAGCGCTGTGAACGCCGTGCTCGGCCCGCTGCTGATCGAACGCGACGCGCCGCCGCGCCTGTGCCATGCGCTCGAGGCCGCCGGCGTTCATCCGCTGCTGGCGCGCCTGTATGCCGGGCGCGGCGTGCGCTCGATCGACGAGTTGAGCGACGACGCGGCGCGCCTGCTGCCACCGGCCACGTTGAAGGGTGTGCGCGACGCCGCGCTGCTGCTCGACCGCACGGTCGAGGCTGGCGGGCGCATCTGCATCGTCGCCGACTACGACTGCGATGGCGCCACCGCCTGCGCGGTGGCGCTGCGCGGCCTGCGGCTGCTCGGCGCCCGACCCGGCACGCTGCACTACGTGGTGCCCGACCGCCGCGTGCACGGCTACGGCCTCACGCCGACCATCGTCGAGTTGACGCGCCAACACGCACCGAAGCTGCTGATCACGGTGGACAACGGCATCGCCAGCCACGAGGGCGTGACCCACGCCCGCGCGCTCGGCATGCAGGTGCTGGTGACCGACCACCACTTGCCGGCGATCGGTGGCGGCGGCGAGATCCTGCTGCCCGATGCCGACGTGATCGTCAATCCGAACCAGCCGGGCTGTGCATTCGAAAGCAAGTCGATCGCCGGCGTCGGCGTGATCTTCTACGTGTTGTTGGCGCTGCGCGCGCTGCAGCGCGAGCGGGGCCGCTACGCCGAAGGCACGCAGCCGCGGCTGGACGCGCTGCTCGACCTGGTGGCGCTCGGCACGGTCGCCGACGTGGTGCGGCTCGATGCCAACAACCGGCGCCTGGTGGCACAAGGGCTGCGGCGCATCCGCGCCGGTCGCATGCACGCCGGCGTGGCCGCGCTGCTCACCGCCGCCGGGCGCGATGGCGAACGGTGCAGTGCCGAAGATTTCGGTTTCGCACTCGGGCCGCGCATCAATGCCGCGGGCCGCCTGGCCGACATGACGCTCGGCATCGAATGCCTGCTCACCGACGATCCGGCACGCGCGCAGGAGCTGGCGACGATGCTCGATGCCATCAATCGCCAGCGACGCGAGCTGCAGACCGGCATGCACGAACAGGCCGAGGCGCAGCTCGCACTGGCGCTGGCCGAGCGCGCACAGACCAGCGCGCTGGTGCTGTACGACGACGGCTTCCACGAGGGCATCGTTGGCGTCGTCGCTGGCCGCGTGAAGGATCGCTGGCACCGCCCGACGTTCGTGTTCGCGCGCGGCAACGACGGACTGCTGAAGGGATCGGGCCGATCGATCGATGGCTTTCATCTGCGCGACGCGCTCGACCTGGTCAGCAAGCGCCACCCGAGCCTGCTGCTGCGCTTCGGCGGTCATGCGATGGCCGCTGGCTGCACGCTGCAGCCCGATGGCCTCGACACGTTCGCGCTCGCGCTGCAGCAGGTGGCCGGCGAGTGGCTCGATGCTGCCGCGTTGGGGGCGCGCCGGTGGACCGATGGTGCGTTGCGTGCCGAATGGTTCGACCTGCCGACCGTGCACACCTTGCAGTCGCAGGTGTGGGGCGCCGGCTTCGAATCGCCGTTGTTCTGCGACGAGGCCGACGTGCTGCAGCAACGCCTGGTAGCCGACAAGCACCTGAAGCTGCGGCTGCAACTGGCTGGCGCCACCCGCGATGGCATCTGGTTCGGCCGCACCGAGCCGCTGCCGGCGCGCGTGCGGCTGGCGTTTCGGCTCGGTGTCGACCGTTACCAGGGGTTGGAGCGCGTGCAGGTGTTCGTCGAAGCCGCCGCCGGCTAGGCACCCCGCTCGAGGGTGGTTCAGGTTGCCAATGTGACACCGCGTCACCCAGGGCGGTGGTCGACGGCAGGCACGGTGTATGCCAGCATGCCAACCATGAAATCGAACGCGCTGAACCGCCGTCGCTGGATGTGGTTGTTCGGCGCCGCCGCGCTGCTGTCGTCGTGTGGCGGCGGCAGCGACGAGCCCGGCAAGCCGCCTTTGCCCGTGGGTGGCAGCGGCACGGCGGTCGTGCAGGATTTCGCCACCGGCTTCAACGCCCCCTGGGGCATGGCGTTCCTGCCCGACGGCCGACTGCTGGTCACCGAAAAGGGTGGCGCCTTGCGCCTGGTGAGCGCCAACGGCGCGTCGGTGTCGCAGGTCTCGCTGTCGCTGCCGGGCGGACTGGTCACCGCGGGCCAGGGCGGCCTGCTCGACGTGGCGATCGATCCCGACTTCTCGAGCGGCCAGCCCTGGGTCTACCTCAGCTACTCGCAGCCCGGGCCTGGCGGATCGGGCACCGCCGTCATGCGGGGCCAACTCAGCTTGGCGAACCCCAACGCGCTGACCAATGCGACCCAGATCTTCCAGCAGTTGCCCAAGGTCAGCGGCGACGGCCACTTCGGGTCACGGCTCGTCTTCGCCAACGACAAGACGCTGTTCGTGACCCTGGGCGAGCGGATGCAGGGCAGCCCCGCGCAGGATCTGAACAGCCACCTCGGGAAGGTGGTCCGCATGAATCGCGACGGCTCTCCAGCAGCCGGCAACCCGCCTTTCGGCGGTGCGCTGCATGCCGCTGGCCTGTGGAGCTACGGCCACCGCAACCCGCAGGGCGCGGCTTTGCACCCATCCGGGGAACTGTGGGTCAGCGAGCACGGTCCGCAGGGCGGCGACGAGATCAACATCGCGCTCGCGGGTCGCAACTTCGGCTGGCCCAACGTCAGCTACGGATGCAACTACGGCGATCCGGTTGGCACCGGCTGCGCGATCGGCGGTGGTGTGCATGCGCCGGCCTACACCGAGCCCCTGACCACCTGGGTGCCGACGTCGATCGCGCCGAGCGACATGATGTTCTACAGCGGCTCGCTGTTCCCGGAGTGGCAGGGCAACCTGTTCATGGGATCGCTGGCCGGGACCGCGCTGTGGCGCATGACCGTCACCGACACGGCAGTCACCGCACGCGAGGAAGTGCTGCCGTCGTCGATCAACGTGCGCATTCGCGATGTGGCCCAGGGTCCGGATGGAGCGATCTACTTCATCGAGGAGACCAACGGCCGGATCGTGCGCATCACACGATGACGATCCGCCGGGCCGCCGGCACGGCCGACTAAAATCGCACCGTGCATGAGTTGAACGCCGACCTGCACTGTCACTCGACAGTCTCCGACGGCACTCTTTCCCCTCGCCAACTTGCCGAGCGCGCCAAAGCCAATGGCGTCGCGCTGTGGGCGTTGACCGACCACGACGAACTTGCCGGCCAGCCCGAGGCTGCGGCAGCCGCGCGTGCGTTGCAGCTCGACTACCTGGCCGGCGTCGAGATCTCGGTGAGCTTCGCCGATCAGACCGTTCACGTGGTCGGCCTGGGCATCGATCCCGACAACACCGCACTGCGCGCTGGGCTGGCCCACACGCGCGGCAGCCGCGGCCGGCGGGCCAAGGCCATCGGTGAGGCACTGGCCGCGATCGGCATCGATGGTGCCTACGACGGCGCCGAGGCGCTGGCCGAAAACCCCGACATGGTGACGCGCACGCACTTCGCGCGCTGGCTGGTGTTCACCGGCGTCTGCCGCGACCTGCACGACGTGTTTCGCAACTACCTCACGCGCGGCAAGCCGGGCCACGTGCCCGAGCAGTGGGCTTCATTGCACGACGCGGTGGCGTGGATCGTCGGCGCGGGCGGCGTGGCGGTGATCGCGCACCCGGCGCGCTACAAGTACAGCGCCAACGAAGAGTGGGCGCTGTTCCAGCAGTTCAAGGCGCACGGCGGGCGCGGCGTCGAGGTGTTGACGGCCAGCCACAGCAGCGCCGACGTGGCCAAGTACGCCGACACCGCGCGCGAACTCGACCTGTTGGCTTCGCGCGGCAGCGACTTCCATGCGCCGGGCGAGAGCCGCATCGAACTCGGCGCGCTGCCGGCGCTGCCCAAGGGGCTCACGCCCGTGTGGAGTGAACTGCAGGGTCGGGTTCAGCGCGCCTGAGTCCTGGAACAATGCGGGCAATGGCCACAGCCCTGCCCGCCGCGCGACCCCTTCATGGCGTGGCACTGCTGCTGGTGGCGGTGTGCTGCTTCGCCACCATGGACACCACGGTGCGCTACGTCGGCCAGCGCGTGCCGGTGCTGTTGATCCTGTGGGTGCGCTATGCGATGCAGGCGTTGCTGTCGGCGCTGTGGATCGTGGCGTTTCGCACCGGCGGCTTTCGCACCGCGCAACCGCGCTTCCAGGCGCTGCGCGGCACGCTGCTGCTGCTGTCGAGCGGGTTCACGTTCGTGGCGCTGCAGCACATGCCAGTGCCCGAGCTCACGTCGATCAACATGCTCGGGCCGGTGCTGGTCACGGTGCTCGCCGGCTGGCTGCTGCGCGAGCCGGTGTCCGCCTTTCGCAAACTGCTGGTGGCAGGCGGCTTCATCGGCGCGCTGGTCGTGATCCGGCCCGGCAGCGGGCTGTTCGGCTGGGTGGTGCTGCTGCCGATCGGCGCCACGCTGAGCTATGCGGCCTTTCAGTTGCTCACCAGCCGCATGAGCGCGCACGACAACGCGTACACGACCAACTTCTACACCGGCCTGGTCGGCGTGGCGATCGCCACGCCGCTGGTGTGGCTGGCGGGCTTGCCGCTGCCGCAGTTGTTGATGCAGAGCCAGTCTTTCGATCTCGCGCTGCTGGTGATGATCGGCGCGCTGGGTACGATCGGCCACCTGCTGCTGATCCGCGCCCTCGGCATGGCGCCGACCTCGACGTTGATGCCGATTCTCTACGTGCAGATCGGCTTCGCCTCGTTGATCGCGTGGTTGGTGTTCGACCACCTGCCCGATGGTTGGGCGTGGCTCGGCATGGCGATCATCGCCGCCTGCGGCGCCGCGACCGCTTGGCTCAACGTGCGCAGCGCACAGCGCGCGCACCGAATCATTCCGGCCGCCGCGGCCGATACAGTGCTCGACTGAACGCACGCCAGCCATGTCGCAGCGGTTCGAGGTGCACCCCGACAACCCTCAGCCGCGGCTGCTGAAGCAGGCCGCGCAGATCCTGGAGGATGGCGGCATCTGCGCGGTGCCCACCGACTCGAGCTACGCGCTGGTGTGCCACCTCGACGACAAGGCGGCGGCCGACTCGCTGCGTCGCATCCGCGGCGTCGACGACAAGCACCATCTCACGCTGCTGTGCCGCGACCTGTCGGAGCTCGCAAGTTATGCGCGGGTCGACAACAAGCAGTACCGGCTGCTCAAGCACGGCACGCCGGGGCCGTACACCTTCATCCTCGATGCCACCAAGGAGGTGCCACGCCGGCTGTCGCACCCGTCGCGCCGCACG
>DATKJN010000627.1:0-5973 GCA_035543655.1 Burkholderiaceae bacterium
GGGCGCAGCGCCGAGTTCTGGCGCGAAGCCAACACCACGCGCTACACATGGTCGGAGTCGCAGAACGATGAATTCTCCGACTGGGTCGCTCGCGCCAACCGCGAAGACGACCGCACCGGCGCGGTCACGCGCTACGTGTCGCCGGAGATGACCGGCTACGAAGACCTCGATCGCAACGGCCAATGGGAAAGCCACCCCGAATACGGCCCGGTATGGGCGCCGACCACGGTGGTGGCGGGATGGGCCCCCTACCGCTACGGCCACTGGACCTGGATCGGTCCCTGGGGCTGGACCTGGGTCGACGACGCGCCGTGGGGCTTCGCGCCGTTCCACTACGGCCGCTGGGTCGTGGTGGGCGGCCGTTGGTGCTGGGCGCCCGGACGCTATGTCGCGCGACCGGTGTATGCGCCGGCGCTCGTGGCCTGGATCGGCAACGGGCATGTCAGCGCCGGCGCGCCGGTGGTGGGCTGGGTGCCACTGGCCCCACGCGAGCCGTACTACCCGCACTACGCGCGGGGCGGCGGCTACTGGAAGTCGGTGAACTCGGCGCACCTGCACCTGTTCCCCAGTGCGACGCCACGCACCATTCCCACGCGGGCGATTCGCTATGCGAACCAAGGCGTTCCGGGCGGCTTGAGTGCGGTGCCGTCGACCGCGCTGGTCTCGCGCCGGCCGATCGCGCCTGCCGTGGCGCAGATCGACCCGACGATCCGCAACGACCTCAGCAATCAGCAGTGGCGTCCCCATGTGCCACCGCCCGGCTTGGCGCGAACCATTGCCGTGCCGAGAGGCAACCCCAACGACGGTTCCAATGCCACGCCATCACCTGCATTGCGTCCGGGCCTGCCGCCCGGCATGCGCCCGCCTTCGGGTACGGCGCAGCAGCCGCCGGCGGCGACCGTGGCACGAGAGCCGCGCGAGCAGATCCCGCGCCCGGTGCGGCCACCGGCGGTCACGGGGCAAACGCAGCACTCGGTGCCGGCGCAGGTGCGCTCCGAGGCTCTGCCTCAGTTGCAGACGCCCCCGCGCGCCACACCGCAGCCGTCACCGCCCGAGGCGCGCCGCGCGCCGATTCCGGGACCCGAGGTGCATCGCATACGCGAGCCGCAGCACACGCCGCCGCCGCGTCCGGAGATGCGCGAGACGCCGCGCTCGCAGGTGCAACCCGCTCAGGCGCCGCGCGCTGCGATGCCTGCTCCAGCGCCGCGTGCCGCCATGCCGGCCCCCGCGCCGCGCGCCGCGACGCCGCAGCCGCAGCCGCAGCCGCAGGTACAGCGCGAGGCGCAGCGTGAGGTGCAGCGCGGGCGCGCGCCAGAGGCCCGCGCGCGCATCCCGGAGCAGCAGCGCGGCCAGGGCCGCGAGCAGATGCGCTGAGCCGAAACCGCGGTCAGCGCGTCAAGGCTTGAGCTGCGTGCGCAGCACCGGCCACACGTTGTCGACGATGATCGTGTGCGCCTTGGCGTTGGGGTGGATGCGATCGTCCTGGAACAGCGCTGCGGCTTCGGGTGAATCGGCAACGCCGGCCAGCAAGAACGGCACCAACGCGGCGCCTTCGGCTTTGGCCAGCGACTGGAACATCGCCTCGAACTCTTGCGTGTAGCTGCGTCCGTAGTTGGGCGGCATGCGCATGCCGACCAACAGCACCTGCGCGCCCGCGGCGCGTGCCGCACGCACCATTGCAGCGAGGTTGTCGCGAGTCATCGCCAGCGGCAGACCGCGCAACGCATCGTTGGCACCCAACTCGATGATCACGTGCGTGGGTTTGTGTTCGCTGAGCAGCGTGGGCAGACGCGTGCGCCCGCCCGACGACGTATCACCGCTGATGCTGGCGTTGACCATCGTCGCGCCCACCTGCGCCTTCTGCAGGCGAGGCTCCATCAGCGCGACCCAGCCGCTGCCGCGCGCGATGCCGTATTCGGCCGACAGGCTGTCACCGACCACCAGCACCTTGGTCGGCTTGGCCATCGCGGACGCATCAGAAACCGCGCCCGCGACGGCCGCGATGGCCACGCTACAGTGCGCGATCCACGCGCGTCGTGTGAACCCGCTCGGCCGCTCGAAAGGCGAACCATCGAGCGCGAGTGCCGCAGCCTCGTCGATCCGCGAAAGAACGCACCACTCCATGTCCGATCCGATCATTGCCGTAGAACGAGTCAACAAACAGGTCCGCGATTCCAGCGGCATGCTGACGATTCTCCACGACATCGGATTCACGCTGCAGCCGCGCGAATCGGCTGCCATCGTCGGTGCGTCGGGGTCGGGCAAGAGCACGCTGTTGGGCATCGTGGCCGGCTTGGACACGCCGAGTTCGGGAACGGTTCGCCTGGCTGGGCAGGATTTGTTCGCCCTCGACGAAGACCAGCGCGCGGCGCTGCGTGCGCGGCAACTGGGCTTCGTGTTCCAGAGCTTTCAGCTGTTGGGCAACCTGAATGCACTGGAGAACGTGATGCTGCCGCTGGAGTTGCTCGGCAGCAATGGGGCGCGCGATCGTGCTACCGAGATGCTGCAGCGGGTCGGCCTGGGCGAACGCCTGACGCACTACCCGCGCACGTTGTCGGGCGGTGAGCAGCAGCGCGTGGCGCTGGCGCGGGCTTTCGTCGTGCGGCCCGCGGTGTTGCTGGCCGACGAGCCGACCGGTAGCCTGGACTTCGCCACCGGCGAGCGTGTGATGGCGCTGATGTTCGAGCTCAACCGCGAGGCCGGCACGACCTTGCTGCTGGTGACGCACGACCGCGAGATCGCGTCGCGGTGCGACCGCCAGTTGCACATCGAGGCGGGGAGACTGACCACCCCCGAAGCGGCCTAGCGGCTGCCTGCCCCCGCAGGTGTCCGGTTGGATCGACTGCGCCGTGCCTACTGTTGCGCTGAGAACTTGTAGTCGGTCTTGGCCGACTTGCGCAGGTCTTCCTGGTACTTCTGCAGTTTGGCCTGCGCCAGCCGCTGTTCGATCTGCGGCTTGACGGCGTTGAATTCGGGGAACTGCGCCTCGCGGACGTCTTCCAGTCGAATGATGTGATAGCCGTACTGCGTTTTCACCGGCGCCTCGGTCATCTCGCCCTTCTTCAGCGCGACCATCGCCTTGCCGAACTCGGGCACGTAGGAGTCGGGCTTGGCGAAATCGAGGTCGCCGCCGTTCTCGCCGGATCCCGTGTCCTTCGAGTTCTTCTTGGCCAGTTCCTCGAACTTGGCGCCACCCTTGATCTGCGTGATCAGCTTCTTGGCTTCGTCTTCGTTCTCCACCAGGATGTGGCGCGCCTTGTATTCGGTGCCCGAGGCCTGCGACTTGAACTTGTCGTACTCGGCCTTCGCTTCCGCGTCGGTGACGGGGTTCTTCTTCTTGAAGTCTTCGAACAGCTCGCGAATCAGCACGGTCTGGCGCACCAGCTCCATCTGTGCCTTGTAGTCGGCGCTGGCCGGGATGCCACGCTTCTCCGCCTCTTGCGCAAAGATCTCGCGCAGGACGACCTCTTCGCGCGCGCGCGATTCGAGTTCGGGTGATTTTTGCTGGCCGCCGCGTGCGGCCTGGCTGAGCAACAGGTCGACACGCGCCTTCGGCACGGGCTTGCCGTTCACGGTGGCAACGTTCTGCGGCAGCGTCGTCAGCGGGGCGATGGCGGCCGCTGCAATGCATGCCAGTCGCACGATGCGGATCGATGGGGTCATGGGTGCTGCCTTTCGCGAGGCGGTGGTCAATGGGGGCTGTGAGCCTGAGCTGCGGGTCCGCTCGCTGCAGGCGTTGGGACCGATGCTTGTGATCTACCCGGAGGGGCCAAGTTCATCGGGCCCAACCTCATCGGGCGACCGAGCCTGGATGGCCAGCGCATGGATGCCCTGAGGGATCAGCCGGAGCAGGGAATCATACACGAGGCGGTGTCGCGACACCCGGCTCATACCAGCGAAGCGCGCGCTGGTTATTCGTACCGAAAAGTGACGGCCTTCGCGTGCGCCTGCATGGCCTGCGTGCAGGTGCGAATCATCGGTCACCACCAGTGCCGTCGGCTGCAGCGCCTCGCGCAGCACCCGCTCGATGTCTTGCGCGATCACGCCCACCGGTGTCCCCCGCGACCTCACGAGCGCGAGCCCTGCTGAGCGTCTTCTTCCATGTAGCGGCTCAGGTACAGCCCTTGCGCCACCGTGAAGGCGAGCATCAGCCCGAGCGCACCGAAGAGCTTGAAGTTGACCCAAACCGTGGTGGAAAAGGTGTAGGCGACCCACAGGTTGAGCACGCCCATGGCGGCGAAGAACGCGATCCATGCCACGTTGAGGCGCTGCCACACTCTGGCCGGCAGCTTGAGTTGGGCGCCGAGCAGCGCTTGCAGCAGGTTTTTGCCGAACACGAGCTGGCTGATCCACAGCGCCAGCCCCATCGCCCAGTACAGCGCGCTCGGCTTCCACTTGATGAAGGTCTCGCTGTGGAACCACACGGTGAGGCCGCCAAGCACGACCACCAGCGCCAGGCTGACCCACAGCATCAGGTCGATCTTCTTGCCGCGCGCCTTCAGAAAAGCCACCTGCGCCAGCGTGGCGAAGATCACCACCACGGTGGCCAGCAGCACGGGCGCTTCTTCGGGCCCGACGATGCCGCCGGCGACGATGCCACCAAGGTGCTGCGACGCGAACGCAGCGGCCCAGGCCTTGTTGGCCTCGGCATACTTGAACGTGCCGAAGAACAGGATGATCGGCAGGAAGTCGAGCAGCAGTTTCATGAGCGGCGCGAGTTTAGCTTCGCGGCCTTGGGCATAGCGCCGTGGAGGATCAGCGCTTGGGCGTGAAGCCGATCGACGCGGAGTTGATGCAGTAACGCTCGCCCGTCGGCTCGGGGCCGTCTTCGAACACGTGGCCGAGGTGGCTGCCGCATTTGGCGCAGCGCACTTCGACACGCGTCATGCCGTGGCTGTGGTCCTCGAGCCGCTCGATGCGGCCGGGCTCCGCGTCCTTCCACCAACTGGGCCAGCCGCAGCCGGCATCGAACTTCTCGTCGCTCTTGAACAGCTCCTGCCCGCAGCCGATGCAGTGGTAGCTGCCGTCGGCCCAGTGGTCCCAGAACTTGCCGCTGAAGGCGCGCTCGGTCGCGCCGTGGCGCGCCACCTGGTATTGCATCGGGTCGAGTTCGGTGCGCCATTGCGCGTCGGACTTCTTCACCGGGTAGCGCGGGTCGTCGATGTCATGGTTCATGGCGTGGCCCTTGTGGCGTCAGGACGAACACGACACCGACAGCTGCTGCGCCCAGTCGGGCGGAAAGCCGGCGTCGGCCTCGTGCTCGGGTTGTTCGTCGAACGGGCGGCGCAACAGCTCGGCCAGGCGGCTCACCTCGCTGAAGTCGCCGTCGTGGGCGCGCCGGATCGCCTGCTCGGCCAAGTGGTTGCGCAACACGAACTTCGGATTCGTCGCATCCATGCGCTGGCGGCGTTCGACGTCGATGCTGTTCTCGGCGCGCAAGCGTTGCACATAACGCGAGGCCCAAGCATCGAATGCTGTGCGGTCGATGAACAGGTCGCGCACGGCCGAGCCGGCCGCGCCCTCCGCGGTCGAGATCCCGCCGAGCCGGCGCATCGCGATGGTGTAGTCGGTGCGCTCCTTGGACATCAGGCGCAGTAGGTCGTCGATCAGAGCCATGTCGTCGTCCTGCTCGGTCGCCAGGCCCAGCTTGGCGCGCAGCGCACGCTGGATCGCGGCACCGAACTCCGGCTTGAACGGCTCGATGGCGTCGGCCAGCGCCTCGCTGGATTGCTCCTCCGACCCTTCGAGCAGCGGTGCAACCGCTTGCGCCAGCGCATGCAGATTCCACCACGCTATGCCGGGCTGGCGTGCGTAGGCATAACGCCCTTGGTGATCACTGTGGTTGCAGATGTGCGCGGGGTCGAAGCCATCGAGGAAGCCGAACGGTCCGTAGTCGATCGTGAGCCCGAGGATCGACAGGTTGTCGGTGTTCATCACGCCATGGCAAAACCCCACCGCCTGCCACTGCGCCAT
>DATKJN010000628.1:0-3148 GCA_035543655.1 Burkholderiaceae bacterium
CGACAGGTTGATCGGCGAGCGCAGCAGGCGGACGCGGCCGAGCTTGGCATGCTCGGCCGGGCGTGTCATGCGCAGGTGCTGCACCTGCGGGTCGGCGAACGCCTGGCCGATGTCGTTCACCGGACCGCACGGCACGCCCACTGGATTGAGCCGACGCACCAACTCATCGACCGTGAAGCGCGCAATGACCGCCTGCACCGCCACGTCGAGCGTGCGGCGGTTGCGGTTGCGCGATGCCGAGTCGACGAAGTCGGGGTGGGTGGTGAGATCACGCGCTTCGAGCGCGCCGCACAGGCCCTCCCACATCTTTTGCGTGCTCGCCGCCAGGTTCACCAAACCGTCGCTGGCGCGATAGGTGCCCATCGGCGCCAGCGTGGGATGGGAGTTGCCCTCCTGCTTGGGCACCTCGCCGTCCATCGTGAACCGCGCGGCCTGGAAGTCGAGCTTGTTGAGCATCGCCTCCAACAACGAGGTGTGGACCCATTGGCCCTGGCCGGTGTGCTCTCGCTCCAGCAGCGCCAGCAGGATGCCCTGGCCGAGGAACATGCCGGCCGCCGTGTCGGAGATCGCGATGCCCACGCGCATCGGCCCGCGTCCGGGCTCACCGGTCACGGACATCAGGCCGCTCAGTCCCTGCACGATCTGGTCGACGCCGGGTCGATCGGCATAGGGGCCGTCCTGGCCGAAACCGGAGATGCTGGCCAGGATGACGCGCGGGTTGATGCCGCGCAGCCGTTCATAGCCCAGTCCGAGGCGCTCCTTGACGGTGGCGCGGAAGTTCTCCACCACCACATCGCTGCGCGCCACCAACCGGTCGAGCACGGCGCGGCCGCGCGCGCTATTCAGGTTCACGCAGAGGCCGCGCTTGTTGCGGTGCAGGTTCTGCTCGTCGGAACTGTGACGGCGGCCGAGCGCACTGCGCTCGCTGCTCTCCGGCGGCTGCTCGACTCGGATGACGTTCGCGCCCCAATCCGCCAGCAGGCGCACGGCCGTGGGGCCGGCGCGTGCGATCGTGAAGTCGAGCACCGTGTAGCGCGCCAGCGGCGCGGGGGTGGCCATGCCTCGTCTCCGGCGGTTCTTGATGTACGAGATCAGTCTATAGATATTTTCGAGGCAGGGCATTCAGGCCGACCCCAGGCGCAGCCGGTGCCAGGCGCGCCAGCCCACCAGCGACAGCAGGGCGAACAGCGCATACAGCACGACGGTGAGCCACAGGCCCTTGACGGCGAACAGCACGAGGCTGACCGCGTTGACCAGCAGCCACACGGGCCAGTTCTCGACCAGCTTGCGGCCGAGCAACAACTGCCCCGCGACGCTGCCCACGGTGGGCAGCGCGTCGAGATACGGCACGTCGCTGTCGGTGTGGCGGTCGAGCAGCCAGCCGAGCACTGGCCATGCCGCCAGCGTGAGGGCGCCGATCTGCCAGCGTGCGGGCATCGACAGCACGTGCACGCGCAATGGGGCGCCGTCGGCGCCGCGGCCGCGCAACCACTGCCACCAGCCCCAGAACGCCACCGTGATGAACAGCAGCTGCAGCGACGCCTCGCCATACAGCCGGCTCGACGCGAACAGCACGCTGTACAGCGCTGACGACACGATGGCCAATGGCCAGGCCCACGGGTTGACGCGAAAGTTGCACAGCACCATCGCGATCGACAGCACGAAAGCCACGATCTCGAGCCAGGTGACCGGGCTGCCCCACAGCGCGAACGCGGGGGCGAGCCACACGGCGAAAGGTGGCGCCGCCAGCGCCTCGCTCATCGGAGCACGCCGCTTCGGCTCAGCGCTTGGGCGCTGTGATCTGCACGAACACCTCGTCGGGCCGCACCATGCCGAGCTCGCTGCGCGCCTTTTCTTCGATCATTTCGAGGCCGGCCTTCAGGTCGAGCACTTCGGCAGCCATGCGCTGGTTGCGCATTTGCGATTCCGCGTTCTGGGCGTTCATCGCAGCCAGCTGGGACCGCTGGTTCCACACGTGCGGGACGCTGCCTTTGCCGAACCACAAACCCAGGTGCACGAGCACCAGCAGGGTGACGAGGAGCCAGGTGGCGGTGCGTGCGGTGATCATTGCGGAGGGGCTTGCGTCAGCGCAGGTTGTACAACGCGCCGCGCCCGGGGTAGTGCGCGACATCGCCGAGGTCTTCTTCGATGCGCAGCAGCTGGTTGTACTTGGCCACGCGGTCGCTGCGGCTCATCGAGCCGGTCTTGATCTGGCCAGCGTTGGTGCCTACCGCGATGTCGGCGATCGTGGCGTCTTCGGTCTCGCCCGAGCGGTGGCTGATCACCGCGGTGTAGTTGGCACGCTTGGCCATCTCGATTGCGGCGAAGGTCTCGGTCAGCGTGCCGATCTGGTTGATCTTGATCAGGATCGAGTTGGCGACCCGCTTGGCGATGCCTTCTTTCAGGATCTTGGTGTTGGTGACGAACAGGTCATCGCCCACCAACTGCAGCTTCTGCCCCAGCTTGTCGGTGAGGTGCTTCCAGCCGTCCCAGTCGCTCTCGGCCATGCCGTCCTCGATCGAGACGATCGGGTACTTGTCGGCCCAGGTGGCGAGGATGTCGGTCCACTCGGGGGCGCTGAGGACCATGCCTTCGCCGCTCAGGTGGTACTTGCCTTCCTTGTAGAACTCGCTGGCCGCGCAGTCCAGGCCGATCGCGATCTGCCGGCCGGGCGTGAAGCCCGCCTTGTCGATCGCCTCCACGAGCATTTGCAGCGCTGCCTCGTGGCTGGCCACGTTGGGTGCGAAGCCGCCTTCGTCGCCGACGGCGGTGCTCATGCCCTTGCTGTCGATGATCTTCTTGAGCGCGTGGAACACCTCGGCGCCGTAGCGCACCGCCTCGCGGAAGCTCGGTGCGCCGAGCGGGATGATCATCAGCTCCTGCAGGTCGAGGTTGTTGTTGGCGTGCGCGCCGCCGTTGATCACGTTCATCATCGGCACCGGCATGCTCATGCCGCCGGAGCCACCGAAGTAGGGGTACAGCGGCAGGCCACTCTCTTCGGCCGCCGCGCGCGCGACGGCCATCGACACCGCCAGGGTGGCGTTCGCGCCGAGGCGGCCCTTGTTGTCGGTGCCGTCCAGGTCCAGCAGCGTCCTGTCCAGGAAGGCCTGCTCGGAAGCGTCGAGGCCCAGCACGGCCTCGCTGATCT
>DATKJN010000629.1:0-5783 GCA_035543655.1 Burkholderiaceae bacterium
TCATGTTCGTCTCCCGGTTGGTTGAGGATGTGCTGGAGGACCCAGCGGGCCGCGAGTGTGCATCGGGCCACGATGCGGCGTCAAGCCTCAGGTATGGTCGCTTCGATGACCGATGCAACATTCGCAGCCGACGCGCCCGCCCTGGCCGTGCTGTGGTGCGACGACGCGCTGATCGCCGTCGACAAGCCCGCAGGCGAGTTGTCGGTGCCCGGGCGTGGTGCCGACAAGCAGCATTGCACTTGGGCGCGCGTGCGCACGCGCTGGCCCGACGCGCTGGTGGTCCATCGGCTGGACGAGCCGACCTCCGGCTTGATGCTGTTCGCGCGTGGAGCGACGATGCAACGCCGCTTGAGCCGCGCTTTCGCAGAGCGCCAGGTCGCCAAACGGTATGTGGCCGTGGTGCATGGCCTCGTGCCCGAGGACAGCGGCCGCATCGTGTGGCCGTTGGCTGCCGACTGGCCGCAACGTCCGCGCCAGCGCATCGACCCGCAGAACGGCAAGCCGGCAGTCACCGAATGGCTCGTGCTGCAGCGTGATGCGGCCAGCCAGCGCACGCGCCTGCATTTGTCGCCGCTGACCGGCCGCACGCACCAGTTGCGCGTGCACCTTGCAGGGGCCGGCCACGCAATCGTCGGCGATGCACTGTACGGGGCGTCGCGCGACCTCGCCGAGACCCGTCTGCTGCTGCATGCCAGCGAATTGCAACTGGCGCACCCGCTCGACGGTACAGCCATGCAGTTGCAAAGCCAACCGCCGTTCTGACGGCGCAGCCGCTACGATGCACGCTGATTTTGGCGTGGCCGCTGCACGCAACAACGCACGTGACCGACTCCGAGCTCGAAACCCTGGCCCAGCTCCTCGCAGGCCTTGGAATCACACTGACCCTCACCGATGCCGAGGGCCATCTGCTGATCAGCGTGCCGGCGACGCGACGCGACGCCGGCATCGAGCCGCGCACCGTGTCGATGAACCTGGCCGACGGCCGCCGCCTGGTGCTCACCCCCGACACCGAAGTCGAACGCCGCAATGCCGAGGCGCGGCAGCGCTTTCGCGTGCTGGCTGAACACTCGAGCGACCTGATCGTCGCCGTCGACGCCGACCTGGCGATCCGTTTCGCGTCGCAGGCGGCCACCACCTTGCTCGACATCGTGCCCGAGGAGTTGCACGGCCGCACGCTGGCCGAGCTGTTGGCGCCCGAGGACCGCGCCGGCTTCATCGCGCGCCACTTCATGCACGCGTCGCGCCGCGGCCCGACCGGCACCGACCTGTTCCGCGCGCTGCGCCGCGACGGCAGCACTTTGTGGATCGAGGCGCGTGTGGTGCTGCTGCCGCCGGGCAACGGACTGGGCGACTACCTCGTCACGCTGCGTGACGCCGAGCAGCGCAAGCAGGCCGAGCTCGCGCTCGGCCAGGCCAATGCCGAACTGTCGGCGCTGGCGTCGACCGATGCGCTCACGGGGCTGGCCAATCGCCGCATGTTCGACGCCACGCTGCGCAAGGAATGGTTCCGTGCGCTGCGCGACGGGTCGCCGCTGTCGCTGCTGATGATCGACATCGACCACTTCAAGCCGCTCAACGACCAGTACGGGCACCAGGCTGGCGATGCCTACCTCGCCGCGGTGGCCGACGTGATCGAGCGCAACGTGCGCCGCGCCGGCGACATGGCGGCACGCTATGGCGGCGAAGAGTTCGCGATCGTGCTGCCCGGCACCGCCGCGGCCGGCGCCCTCGAGATGGCCGAGGCGATCCGGCGCGCGGTGGTCGCGGCCAAGTTCGACTCGATCGTGAAGGAAGGCCCGCCGATCACGGTGTCGATCGGCGTCGCCGCCACGGTGCCGATCGCCGGCGCCGGCGCCGCCACGCTGGTGCACAGCGCCGATGCGGCGCTGTACCAGGCCAAACGCAACGGACGCAACCGCGTCGAAATCCTGAGCTGAAAGATGGACATGAGCGAACCCGTGGTGCTGCATGAGGTGTCGAGCGAGGGCGTGGCCGTGGTCACGTTGAATCGGCCGCAGGCGATGAACGCGCTGTCGCGCGAGCTGCTCGACACGCTGGCCAAGACCTTGCAGCGGTGTGGCGAGGATCCCGCCGTGCGCGTGATCATCCTCACCGGTGCCGGTCGGGCGTTCTGCGCCGGCCTGGACCTGAAGGAGCTCGGTGCCGGCGGCACCGACATCGGCAAGACCACCGTCAGCTCGCGCGGCGATCCCGTGGGCGTGATGGAGCACCTGAAGAAGCCGGTGATCGGCGCCATCAACGGTGCCGCCGTCACCGGTGGCTTCGAGCTCGCACTGGCCTGCGACGTGTTGCTCGCCAGCACCGACGCCCGCTTTGCCGACACCCATGCGCGCGTCGGCCTCGCGTCGGGCTGGGGCCTGTCGCAGAAGCTCAGCCGCGCGGTCGGCATCTACCGCGCGCGCGAAATCTCGCTCGGCGGCCGCTGGGTCAGTGCGCAGCAGGCGGCTGATTGGGGCTTCGTCAACCGCGTGGTGTCGCCCGCCGAGCTGATGCCCGCCGCGCGCGCACTGGCCGCCGACATGCTGTTGGCGCAACCGGGCATGCTCCAGCGCTACAAGGCCATCATCGACGACGGCTTCGCGGTGGCTTTCGGCGACGGCATGGCGATGGAGCGCCAACGCGCGCGCGAGTTCAACGCCACCGTGAGCGCATCGGAGATCGAGCAGCGTCGCGAAACGGTGCGCGAGCGCAACCGCACCGGCTGACGATCGACCGTCAGTCGAGCCAGGCGGCGAGGTCGGACTTCAGCTGCTTCAGGTCGGCGCTGCGCGTGTACATCATGTGCCCGGCGTCGTAATAGCGGTGCGTCACGCGCTTGAGCACGTCGGCTGGCGCGTCGAGCTGCGCCAGCGACCAGTCGCTCGCGCTGTACGGCGTGCCGAGGTCGTAGCGGCCGCTGGCCACCAGAACTCGAAGGTGCGGGTTGCGGCGCAGCGCGCGCGACAGCTCGGCGCTGGTGGTGGCAAAGCCGTTGCCCTTGTTCTCGCCGCGGTTCCAGTTCCAGGCCTTGTGCACGTCGAAGCTCAGCACTTCGTAGCGCGCCTCGTCGGCACAGCCAATCTCGGCGAAGTACGCCATGCTGGCCATCGTGTAAGGCGCGTTGAGCGCCTCGATACCGGGGTCGAACTCCCACTCGCGCGTGCGCCTGGCCGCCATCGGCCCGGTCACGCGCGATTCCAGGCGGCCGACGATGCGACCCGCGTCGCGCAGCAGCTCGAAGAAGAAGGTCTCGTCGTTGACGCGCAGGTTCTTCTCCTCGATCAGCGGGCGCGGCAAGCCGGTGAGCTCGGCCAGGCGCTTTTCGATGCGCGTGCGCGCCTTGCCGTCGAGCCGTGCGCCGGCATGCAAGGCCACCAGGTAGTCCTCGTGAACGAAGGCCTCGGCGGCCGCCCGCGCGGCCTCGGCTGACGCCGCCAGCGGTCCGGCGAGCCGGCCGTGGTATTGCGCGGTGTTGGCGAAGGCCGGCAGGAACAGCGCATACGGCAGGTCGTTGCCCGGCGCGAAGACCAGCGACTGCAAGTCCATTGCGCAAGAGACGAGGATCAGGCCCGACAACGACAGGCCCATCGCCTGCAGCTTGTCGGCAATGGCAGCGCCGCGCGTGGTGCCGTAGCTCTCGCCCGCCAGGTACAGCGCCGAGCCGAAACGCTTGTGCCGTGCCAGCCACACGCGCACCACCTCCGACAGCGCTTCGACATCACCGTCCACCGAGAACAGTTTCTTGCGTGCGTCGTCGTTGACCGCCACCGAGTAGCCGGTGTGCGGCGGATCGACGAACACCAGGTCGAAGTGCTCCAGCCAGGTGAGCGGGTTGTCCTGCACCACATAGGGCGCCGTGGGCATGGTGCCGTCGTCATGCACCACCACGCGCTTCGGGCCCAACGCGCCCAGGTGGAGCCAGATCGACGCCGAACCCGGCCCGCCGTTGAAGGCAAAGCACACCGGCCGCGGCTGCGCGTCGCGCGCCGTGTAGGCCACGGTGAACACCGCCGCTTGCGGTTCACCGCGTTGTGCGTCGACCCCGCCGGTGGTCAACGGCATGAAGGCCGCGCTCACCTCGTAGTCGAGCCGGCGTCCATCCGACAGCGTCGCCGCGCCGGTGCTGACCACCGGCGCACGTGCAAGCAGCTTGTCCACCGTCTCGCGCTGGCGCTTGTCGGCGTCGCTGTCGGGCTTGTTCGAGGGTGCATCGCTCATTGAACGGATTCCTCACACAGAGTCATGCAAGCGAACGCGGGTCCGGCTCTGCCGTCCGCTGGTGTGGCCCCTCGAGGGGGATGCGGCCGCTAGGCCGCATCCCCATTGGGCTCACTCAGCCAACGGCCATAGCGCACACGATCGACATTGCCGCCGCTGACGATCACGCCGACGCGCTGGCCGCCCAAGTCCAGCACGCGCTCCAGCACCGCTGCGGCGGCAAGGCAGCCGGTCGGCTCGACCACCTGCTTCATGGCCTCGGCGAAGAACCGCATCGTCGCGATCAGCTGCGCATCGCTCACCGTCACCACCGAGCGCACGCGCTCGCGCATCACCTGGAACGTGAGGCGGCCGGGTGCCTGCGTCTGGGCGCCGTCGGCGATCGTGTCGGGCACGTCGATGCGCACGATGGCGCCGCGCTGCAGGCTTTGCTGCACGTCGTTGCCCTTCTCGGGCTCGACACCGTGCACCGCGAGGCCAGGCTTCGATTCGGTGGCCGCCACGGCGCAGCCCGAGATCAAGCCGCCACCACCCACGCACACCACCAGCGCATCGAGGTCGCCCACCTCCTCGATCAACTCGAGCGCACTGGTGCCCTGCCCCGCCATCACGTGCGGATGGTCGTAAGGCGGGATCAGCGTCATGCCGCGTTCGGCGGCGATGCGCTGGCCGATCGCCTCGCGGTCCTCGCGGTAACGGTCGTACAGCACCACCTCGCTGTCCGACCGACCGGCCTGGTAGGCACGCGTCGCCGCCAGCTTGGCCGGTGGCGCGTCGCTCGGCATCACGATCACCGACGGCATGTCGAGCAGGCGCGCCGACAGCGCGGTCGCCTGCGCATGGTTGCCCGACGAGAAGGCGATCACGCCGGCCTTGCGCTGATCGGGCGTGAACTGCGCCAACGCGTTGTACGCGCCGCGGAACTTGAACGCGCCCATGCGCTGCAGGTTTTCGCACTTGAAGAACACGTGGCAGCCGCTGCGTTCGTTGGCCAGTCGCGACGTCAGCACCGGGGTCTTGTGCGCCACGCCGGCAAGGCGGTCAGCGGCCGCGCGGATGTCTTGCAGGGAGATCGGCAGGGTCATGGTTGCAGCATAGCGTGCGCCACCGTCAGGCCGAGGCAGCTGCGGCCGTCGGCCGCGCAGCGGGCCGGCGCGTCGGGTCGTCGGGCGCCGATTCGGTGTCCTCTTTGAGGTACCCGTAGTACTCGGCGATCAGCTGCGGGAAATTGCACGACGAGTAGTTGCCGTTCTCCCACAGCTGAGGACCCCCTGCCTGGCCCTGCGCCACCGGCTCCAGGTGCAGGCGATCGTGCAGCGCGCCACCCGGGCGCAGGTCTGCAAAAGCGTCGTTCGCAGCGACGAGCTCGCACATCACTTCGGCCACCGACTCCGATGGCGGCGGCGGACACAGCAGGTCGCAGCCGCAGCCGGAGTCGTCGATTGCGCAGACCAGACGCAGGCGCAGGCCTCCCCTCATGCGCCCGGTCCTTGAAAGCCCTTGGCGCGATATGTCAGCACCAGCGTGTCGCGATGCCCCTCGTGTGCCGGATCCAGCGGCTGGAT
>DATKJN010000630.1:0-3457 GCA_035543655.1 Burkholderiaceae bacterium
GTGGCACTGCTCAATGGCCTGCGCGACCTCCTGAAGGCCATGGTGGCCACCCGGCCCACGGCCAACGTGTGGCTGGTCGATACCATCGGCACGCTGACGCGTGCACTGCACAGCGACGCCGGCGAAAGTGGCGACTGGGAGAACGAGATCCATCCGACGCGCGGCGGCTACGGCCGCCTGGCGCAACGCTGGCGGCCGGAAGTCGAAGCGCGCTGGTAGGCCCGAGGACAAGCGGCCGCATCGCTGCGGCCGCCGCTTGACGCAGGTGAACGATCAGTTTGCGTTGAGGTTGCCGATCGGCACCGCCACGTAGGTGGTCGTGCCCGGGCGGTTCCACTGCAGACGCACGACGGCCTGGCCGCCGTTTTCGTAGTACTCCAAGGTGATCGGCACCCGTTGACCGGCCGTAAAGGTGAGCGTCGTCGTCGTGTCGGTGTTGGCCGAGTGGTCGTCCCAGTTGTTGACGCGCTGCGTGCCGTTGATCCACAACCTCAGGCCGTCGTCCGAGATCGTGCGGAAGCGGTAGTTGCCGGTGGTGGGGATGGTCACCGTGCCGGTCCAGCGCACCGAGAACTTGTTGGCCGGCACGCCGGGGCCTGGCGCGCCACTGCCCCAATCGAAGTTCACGGCTTCCGTGCGCGTGAGCAGCGGGTTGCCGGCCAGCGCCATGCCGTTGTAGTAGCGGCCGACCAAGCCGCCGCCGCTCGCCTGCGGCGACGGCGCACTCGCTTCCTCGCTGCCGATCTCGCGCAGATAGGCCACCAGCCGGGTGAGGTCCGTGGCGTTCACGCTCACGTTGTTGTGCGCACGCACTGCGTCGTCCAGGGTCGCCGCGGAACCGTCGTGCAGATACGGCGCAGTGCCCCACACGTCGCGCAGCGTCGGCACGTCGATGCCGGTGAGCGGGCCGTTGAGGCGCTGGCCGCTGCTCGGCTTCAGAGTGCCGATGTTCACCGGGTTGTTGGTGCCGCTGTTGCTGAACGCCGTACCGCCGTGGCAGGACGCGCAGTTGAGGTTGGTGAACACCGTGCGGCCTTCACTGGCCAGCGTGCTCAGCGCACCGCTGCTCGGTCGCGCAGGACTCTGATCGAACGCGTTCAGCGAGGCGACGTAGGCCGCCATCGCATCGAGATCGGCCGACACGCCGGCCTTCGCGGTGCCCAGCGGCTGGCTGCGCGTGCCGGTGTTGAACTGCGCATCGGTCATCAGGCCCGTGCCGCCGGCCAGCGTGCGGATCTGGCCTTCGAAGTCCTGCACTTCGTCGAAGTTGTTCGACCAGTGCAGGAATCCCTGAGCGCCTGCGCGACCGCGCAGGCTGATGGTGTTGCGCAGGCCCTCGCCGGCATGCGTGAGGTCCCACACACGGCCATCGTGCCCGCCGTCGTTGTGGCAACTGGCGCAGCTCATGTAGCGATCGCGCGCCAGGCGCGTGTCACGCGCGTCGTAGAAGAACTGCTTGCCGCGCAGCACGGTGGCCGTGAGCTTCTCGGTGGCCACCAAATTCAGCGTGGCCAACGGCGTGGCGGTCGCAAGGCCTTGCTGGATCATCGGCGTGAGGTCGAACACGCCGATGGTGCGATCCATGAAGTTGTGGACGTACAACGTGCGGCGATCGGGTGACACCAACACGCCTTGCGGCGCACGGCCCACGTCGATGCGCATCAGCTGGTGCCGTGCGTGCGCGTCGAGCACTGCCACTTCGCGGCTGGTCTCCAGGGCGACGAACAGGTACACGCCCAGCGGATCGAATGCCGCCGCGCTCGCCATGCTGGCGTTGTCGTGGTCGATGCGCGTCGACAGGTCTTCTTGTTGCGTGCCCAGGTCGATGCGCGAGCTGATCGCGCGCACCGTGTTCTGGAAGTTCAGCGCCTGGCCATCGCGGCCGGCGCCGCGCATGACGTTGTCCTGCTTGCTCGGCACAAATGCCTGCGTGCCGTCGGGCGACAGGGCCGCCGCGCCCAGGTAGTTGGGCACGCCGCGACCCTGGTTCTCGGCGTCGGGCGCGAAGCTGTGCGCCAGCACGATCTTGCCCGTCACCGCCATCGAAACGGTGCCGACCACTACCACTTCGCCGCCGGCCGGCGCGCCATTGGCCACGGTCTGCACGCTGGGTGTGCCTTCGCCGGGCAGCGGCGGCGTGATGAAGCGCGACACGTACGCGCTGGCACCGTCCCCCGACACGGCCACGTGGCGCGGGTTCGGACCCACCGACACGCTGCTGATCGTGGTGCCATCGCTGGCGTTGAGCTTCAACAGCACGCCGGAACCTTCAAGTGCCACCAGGGCCGAATTGCTTGCGCTGGCCATCGCGACACCGTAGGGCGACGATGCGCGCGGCAGTGCGATCGTTTGTGTCACCGCCAGCGAGGCCGTGCTGATCACACTGATCGTGGCCGCACGCTTGTTGACCACCCACATCGCCGAACCGTTGGGTGTCAGCGCCAGCGTGCGCGGAGCCGTGCCGACGTTGATCTCGGCGAGCTTGGCGCGCGTGACGGCATCGAACACGCTGACCGTGTCGTTGTCCGGATTCACTGCCCACAGGCGTGCATTGGCGCCGCTGCGGGTTTCGAGCGCCAAGTTGCTCGACATGGTGGGCGCGTTCGTGGTGGTCGGCAGGTACGCGTTGTGAATGATCGTGCGCCGCTGCTCGCCGCCGAAACTGTCGCGTGCAGTCACGGTCACGTAGAACACGCCGGCGCGCGTGAAGACGTGGTCGGTTCCAGAATTGGGCGACCAGTCGGTCACCGGCGAGCCGTCGCCAAAGTCCCAGCTGTACATCACGCCCTGGCCGCTGGCACTGGCCGTGAAGCTTGCAGCGCTGCCGGACACACTCGGCGCCGCTGCGCTCAACGGATTCAACACCAGCGGGGCCTGGCCGTTGACGGTCCACGTGATGGTGGTGCTCGTGCTGTTGAAGCCATCGCTCACCGCGATCACCGCAGTGAACACACCCGCCGCACTCGGCATGCCACTGATGCGGCCGCTGGTCGGGTCGATGCCCAAGCCCGGCGGCAGGCCGCTGGCCGACCAGCGCAGCGGATCCCCGTTGGGGTCGGTGGCGGTGAGCGGCAGATCGACACCCGTGCCGACCATCGACGTCTGATTGCCCGGCGACGTGAGCACCGGCACGACCGACGTGTTGAGCGTGGGCGCGACATTGACGCGCACCATCTTGGCCTCCGACGGCACGCCCGTGTCGTCGATGACGAACATCATCCACATGCCGGGAGGCACGTCGCTCGCGCGGCCTGGAATCTGAACCGACAGGGTCGAGCCTTGTGCATTGAAAGGCAAATCGACGAAGCGCTGCTCCATGTTCCAGCCGTGTGTGGCCGAACCGGTCTTCACGAACGTGACGCGGCTCACCGGGCGTGCGCCGGACACGTTGATCTGCACCGTGCGGCCGACGTCGATCACCGACGGTGCGGTATCGATGCTCGGACGCGCCGCGACG
>DATKJN010000631.1:0-9111 GCA_035543655.1 Burkholderiaceae bacterium
TGGGTCGTGATCCCGTTGGGCGCGGCGCTGGCCGGCTTCTTCGGCGCGGTGCTGGGGGCTCCGACGCTCAAGCTGCGCGGCGACTACCTGGCGATCGTGACCTTGGGCTTCGGCGAGATCATCCGTGTCTTCCTGAACAACCTCGATGCGCCGGTCAACATCACCAACGGCCCGAAGGGCTTGCTGCAGATCGACAGCCTGAAGATCCCGTTCACCGATTTCGACTTCGGCAAACCCGGCGTGCTGTTTGGCTTCGACGTGTCGTCGGTGACCAAGTACTACTTCCTGTTCCTGCTCATCGTGGTCGTCAGCGTGGTGATCTGCTACCGCCTCGAGCGCTCTCGCATCGGGCGCGCGTGGATGGCGATCCGCGAGGACGAAATCGCCGCCAAGGCGATGGGCATCAACACCCGCAACATGAAGCTGCTTGCCTTTGCGATGGGCGCCAGCTTCGGCGGCGTCGCGGGCGTGTTGTTCTCCACCTTCCAGCGCTTCATCTCGCCCGAGTCGTTCGCACTGCAGGAATCGGTGATGGTGGTGGCGATGGTGGTGCTGGGCGGCATCGGCCACATCCCCGGCGTCATCCTGGGCGCGCTGCTGCTGGCGGCGCTGCCCGAGGTGCTGCGATGGGTGTCGGGCGAGCTCGATCTGCAGTCGGTCACCGGCGGCCGGCTCGACGCCGCGATCCTGCGCCAACTGCTGATTGCGCTGGCGATGATCGCGATCATGCTGGCGCGGCCGCGCGGCCTGTGGCCGCAACCCGAGCACGGCAAGGCCGCGCCGACTCCGGCCAACTGAACGCTGCGGGCGCACCGGCATGACTGCTGACATCGTGTTGAACGTCACCGGCGCATCCAAGCGTTTCGGCGGCGTGCAGGCACTGTCGGACGTCGGCATCACGATCCGGCGTGGCGAGGTGGTCGGCTTGATCGGCCCCAACGGCGCCGGCAAGACCACCTTCTTCAACGTCATCACGGGCCTCTACACGCCCGATGCCGGCACCTTCGAGCTTGGCGGCAAGCCGTACAAGCCCACCGCGGTGCACGAGGTGGCCAAGGCCGGCATCGCACGCACATTCCAGAACATCCGCCTGTTCCCCGAGATGACGGCGCTCGAGAACGCGATGATCGGCCGCCACGTGCGCACCGGCTCGGGCCTTTGGGGTGCGGTGTTCCGCACGCGGAAGTTCGTGGCCGAGGAGGCCGAGATCGTTCAGCGGGGGCAGGAATTGCTCGACTACGTGGGCATCGGCCGCTACAGAGACTACAAGGCGCGCACGCTCAGCTACGGCGACCAGCGGCGCCTCGAGATCGCGCGCGCGCTCGCCACCGACCCGACGTTGATCGCGCTCGACGAGCCGGCCGCCGGCATGAACGCCACCGAGAAGGTGGTGCTGCGCGAGCTGATCGATCGCATCCGCAAGGACGGGCGCACGATCCTGCTGATCGAACACGACGTGAAGCTGGTGATGGGCTTGTGCGATCGCGTGACCGTGCTCGACTACGGCAAGCCGATCGCCGAGGGCAACCCCTACGACGTGCAGCGCAACGAGAAGGTCATCGAAGCCTACCTCGGGGCCAGCCACAAGGCGCATTGATGCGGGCCCCCACGCTCACTTCGTTCGCAGCCACCCCGCGATGAGTGACACCGACATCCTGCTCGAGGTGCGCGACCTGAAGGTTGCGTACGGCGGCATCCAGGCGGTCAAAGGCATCAGCTTCGACGTGCGGCGCGGCGAGCTGGTGAGCCTGATCGGCGCCAACGGGGCTGGCAAGACCACCACGCTCAAGGCCATCACCGGCACGCAGCCGGTGCGCGATGGCGAAATCAAGTTCCTCGGTCGTTCGATTCGCGGCCAGGGCGCCTGGGACCTGGTGCGCCAGGGGCTGGTGATGGTGCCCGAGGGGCGTGGTGTGTTCGCGCGCATGAGCATCGTCGAGAACCTGCAGATGGGCGCTTACGTGCGCACCGATGCCGAGGTCGACGCCGATGTGGAGTACGTGTTCGGCGTGTTCCCGCGCTTGAAGGAGCGTTCGTCGCAGCTGGCCGGCACGCTGTCGGGCGGCGAACAGCAGATGCTGGCGATGGGCCGTGCGTTGATGGCGCGCCCCAAGGTGCTGCTGATGGACGAGCCATCGATGGGCCTGGCGCCCATCATGGTCGACAAGATCTTCGAGGTCGTGGGCGACATCCATTCGCGCGGCACGACCATCCTGCTGGTGGAGCAGAACGCCAGCCGCGCGCTGCAGCTGGCCAACCGCGGCTATGTGATGGAATCGGGCGAGATCACGATGGGCGGCGAAGCCAAGGCGCTGCTCAACGACCCCAAAGTCCGCGCCGCCTACCTGGGCGAATAGCCCCCTTCGCGCCAGCTACTTGGTCCTCGGGCCTGCATTGGGCCCAGCAATGTTGCACCTGCGCGACGTCTGGCGCGTACGCTCGCCATCTGCGCCACAAGTCGGCACGATCTCCCGGGTGTGGGCGTAGGGTCTTTCGGGGACGGGGGCGTCAGTCGAAGAAAGTGAGCGTTGGACGGAACTTGCCTATGGTTTCCCCGACTCAATTCCCAGCGTCGTTTCTGTGGGGTGCCGCGACCTCGGCCTACCAGGTCGAGGGCTCTCCGCTGGCCGACGGCGCCGGCCCCAGCATCTGGCACCGGTTCGTGCGCACCCCTGGCATGGTGCGCGACGGCGAGACGGGCGATGTGGCCTGTGACCACTACCGCCGCTTCAGGTCTGATGTGGCCTTGATGAAAGAACTGGGACTGAACGCCTACCGCTTCTCGATTGCCTGGGCCCGCGTGCTGCCGGAGGGGCGCGGCCGGGTCAATCCGGCTGGGCTGGGCTTCTACGAGAGGCTGGTGGACAGCCTGCTGGAGGCGGGCATTCAACCCATGGTCACGCTGTACCACTGGGATCTGCCGGCGGCGCTGGACGATCGCGGCGGCTGGCTCAATCCCGACGTGGCCGATTGGTTTGCCGACTACGCGCAAGTGATGGTCGGCGCGCTCGACGATCGCGTGAAGCTGTGGTCCACGCTCAACGAGCCGTGGGTGGTCACCGATGGCGGCTACCTGTTCGGCGCACTGGCACCGGGCCACCGCAACAAGTTCGAGGCGCCGATCGCGTCGCATCACCTGATGCGCTCGCACGGCAAGGCCGTGCAGGCCTACCGCGCGAGCGGCAAGCACCAGATCGGCCTGGTGGTGAACATCGAGCCGAAGTACCCCGCCAGCGACAGCACGCAAGACCGCGCGGCGACGGAGCGCGCCCATGCCTACATGAACCGGCAGTACCTCGATCCGGCGCTGCTCGGCAGCTACCCCGACGAGATGCGCGACGTCTTCGGCGAGGCCTGGCCGGAGTGGCCTGCGCAGGACATGGTGCTGATCAAGCAGCCGCTGGATTTCATCGGCATCAACTACTACACGCGCAACGTGACGCGGCACGACGATGCGGCATGGCCGGTGCGTGCGTCGCGGGTGGCGCAGAAGCAGGCCACGCACACCGAGACCGGCTGGGAGGTGTTTGCGCAAGGACTCACCGACACGCTGGTCTGGATCAAGCAGCGCTACGGCGACATCCCGCAGTACATCACCGAGAACGGCGCTGCATTCTTCGATCCGCCGGTGGCAGAGGCCGGCCGAGTCGACGACGTGCTGCGCGTCGATTACTTTCGCAAGCACATTGCCGCCGCGGCCGAGGCACGCCGGCAGGGCGTCGACCTGCGCGGCTATTTCGCGTGGTCGCTGTTCGACAACCTGGAGTGGTCGCATGGCTACTCGAAGCGCTTTGGCATCGTGCACGTCGATTTCGAGACCCAGACGCGAACGCCCAAGGCGAGCGCGCGCTACTACGCCGACGTGATCGCCGCACACCGCCGCGGTGTCGCGCTGGGGGCCTGACGATGGCCAGGGCGACCCACCTCACCGAGCGTCGCGCGCTGCTGCGCGCCGCCGGCGCGCTCGGCGCGCTGCAGGCCACCGGCTGCACCGTGCTCGATCGCCTGGTCGCGAGCAACGGCTCGTCGGACAACGACGAACCGCCCGTCAACATCATCGAGGACCTGGCCCACCGCACGTTCCGCTATTTCTGGGAGACCACCAGCGCGAAGAACGGCCTGGCACCGGACCGCTGGCCGAGTCCGTCGGTGTGCAGCATCGCCGCCGTCGGCTTCGCACTCACCGCTTACTGCATCGGCGTGGAGCGCAACTACGTGTCGCGCGAAGAGGCGCGCGAGCGCACCTTGCTGACGCTGCGCTTCCTGCGCGATCTGCCGCAGGGGCCGCGGGCCAAGGGCGTGTCCGGCTACCGGGGATTTTTCTATCACTTCGTCGCCATGGACACCGGCCTGCGCGACGGGGACTGCGAGCTGTCCACCGTGGACACCGCGTTGCTGCTGTGTGGCGCGCTGCACGCGCAGGCGTTCTTCGACGGCGAGCATGCCGACGAAGTGCGCATCCGGCGCCTGGTCGACGAACTGGCCACACGCGTGGACTGGCGCTGGGCGCAGACGCGGCCGCCGACCATCTCTCTGGGCTGGAAGCCAGAGAGCGGCTTCCTGCCGTACGACTGGCGCGGCTACAACGAGGCGGCGGTGGTCTACCTGTTGGCCCTGGGCCATCCCACACGGGCGGTCGACCCCACGGCCTGGACCGCATGGACCAAAGACTTTCGGGCCAACTGGTCGACCTTTCACGGGCAGCAGGGCCTGAGCTTCCCACCGCTGTTCGGCCATCAGTACTCCAACGTCTGGGTCGACTTCCGCGACCTGCGCGATGCGTTCTCGCGCCGGCACAACATCGACTACGCCGAGAACAGCCGTCGCGCGGCGCATGCGCAGCGCGCCTACGCGATGCTCAATCCGAAGGGCTGGCGCGGCTACGACGCCGACACCTGGGGCTTCACCGCCTGCGACGGCCCTGCGGACATGATCGCGCCTTACCGCGGGCAGCCACGACGCTTCTACTCCTACCATGCGCGTGGCGCGGGCGGCGGCCGCGTGGCATCGGTGGACGACGGCACCATCGCGCCCACCGCGGCCGCGTCGTCGATCGGGTTCGCGCCCGACATCGCGATCCCGGCCATCCACTCGATGGTGCGCCGGTATGGCGCCCACATCTACGGCAAGTACGGTTTCGTCGACTCCTTCAACCCGAGCTTCACGTTCGAGAAGGCGAAGCTCACGTTCGGCAAGGTGGTGCCGGGCGTCGGTTGGGTGGCCACCGACTACCTCGGCATCGACCAGGGGCCGATCCTGGCGATGATCGCCAACTTCACCAACGGTTCGGTGTGGCAGACGATGACCAAGTGCGTGCAGTTGCGGCGCGGGCTGCAGCGGGCGGGCTTCACGGGCGGCTGGCTCGAGGACGACTGATGTCGCGCAGCGGCGCCGTCGCGGCCATGCCGATCGGCGACGGGTCGCGCCGCAGGCTGCTGCGAGGCGTCGCCGGCGCGTGCACGCTGGCGCTGGCCGGTTGCGGCCGTCGCGATGAACGCACACTGCGCTTCTGGGCCATGGGACGCGAAGGCGAGGTGGTCGGCGAGCTGCTCGCCGACTTCGCGCGCGAGCGACCTGGATTCACCGTGCGCGTCGAGCAACTGCCGTGGAGCGCCGCCCACGAGAAGCTGCTCACGGCGTTCGCGGGCGATGCCACGCCCGATGTCGCGCAGCTCGGCAACACTTGGATCGCCGAGTTCGCGGCGCTCAACGCGCTGTTGCCGCTGCGGCCGTGGCTCGATGCCGAGCGCAGCATCGACGCAGCGGACTACTTCGAGGGCATCTGGCGCACCAACGAAGTCGACGGCACGCTCGTCGGCCTGCCCTGGTACGTCGACACGCGCCTGCTGTTCTATCGCCGCGACCTGTTCATGCGCGCCGGCGTCGACGCCATGCCCGACACCTGGGCCGGGTTCACGCGCGCGCTCGATGCGCTGCAGCGCGCCGGCACGCTTCATCCGCTGCTGCTGCCCGTCAGCGAGTACGAGCCCTTGCTGGCCCTGGCGCTGCAACAAGACGAGCCGTTGCTGCGCGACGGCGCACGCTTCGGCAACTTCCGCGGCGCGGGCTTTCGGCGCGCGCTCGGCTTCTACATGGAACGCTTCGCGCGCGGCCATGCGCCTTCGACCACCGGCGGCGACATCGCGAACCTGTGGCAGGAGTTCGGCCGCGGCACGTTCGCCACGTTCATCTCCGGGCCGTGGAACATCGGCGAGCTCGATCGCCGCCTTCCGGCAGGTCTGCGCGACAGCTGGTCGACCGCCACGCTGCCGGGCCCCGGCGGCCCCGGTGCATCGACCGCAGGCGGCTCCAGCCTGGTGATCTTCCGTCGCTCGCCACGGCAGGCCGACGCGATGCGCCTGCTGTCGTACCTGAGCCGCCCCGAGGTGCAGTTGCGTTTCTACGCGCTGACCGGCGACATGCCGCCGCGACGCAGTGCGTGGCGCGCCGCGCCGCTGGCCGGCGACACGCGCGCACGCGCATTCGCCACCCAGCTCGAGCGCGCCAAGCCGTCGCCGGCCGTGCCCGAATGGGAACGCATCGCGCAGGAGATGCAGCTGGTTGCCACGCGGGCCGTGGCCGAGCGCTGGAGTGTCGAGCAGGCGGCTGCCGCCATCGATGTGCGCGTCGACGGCTTTCTGGCCAAGCGGCGCTGGATGTTGGCGCGCGCGGCGCGCAGCGGCGGGGCATGAAGAAGCGCTCGTTGGCCGCGTGGGTGTTCGTCGGCCCGGCCATCACGGTGATCGGCTTGTTCTTCGTGCTGCCCGTGCTCGCTGGGCTGGGCTTGAGCGTGACCGACTTCGATCTGTACGCGCTGGCCGACCTGCGCAACTTGCGCTTCGTGGGCCTGGACAACTATGGCCACGTGCTGACGCTGCCGCTGTTCTGGAAGGCGTTGGGCAACACGCTGTACTTCGTGGTCGTCGGCGTGCCGCTGTCGATCGCGCTGTCGTTGGCGACGGCCGTGCTGCTGCAATCGCCATTGGCGCGCTTCAAGCCGTTTTTTCGCACCGCGCTGTTCGCGCCGGTGGTGACCACGCTGGTGGCCGTGGCCGTGATCTGGCGCTACCTGCTGCACGTGCGCTACGGACTGGTCAACGAAGGACTCGGTGCGCTGGGCCTGGGACCGTTCGACTGGCTCGGCGATCCCGCCTGGTCGATGCCGTCGATCATTCTGTTCGCGGTGTGGAAGGGCTTCGGCGCCAACATGATCATCTTCGTGGCCGCGCTGCAGGCCATCCCCGATGACCTGTACGAAGCGGCGCGCCTGGACGGCGCCACGCGTTGGCAGCAGTTTGCTTATGTCACGCTGCCGATGCTCAAGCCGACGCTGCTGCTGGTGAGCGTGCTCACGATGGCGGGCTACTTCCAGCTCTTTGCCGAACCGTACGTGATGACGCAGGGCGGCCCGCTGCAAAGCACGGTGTCGGTGCTGTACCTCATGTACGAAGAAGGTTTTCGCTGGTGGAACCTCGGCACCGCGTCGGCGGTGGCCTTCCTGCTGTTCATCCTGATGATCGCCGTCACGCAGGGCCTGATGCGCTTGGGCCGGCGCGGCGAAGAGGTGGCTGCCGGATGAAGAGGGGTCCCGCGGCGGTGGTGATCAACAGTGCGCTGGGGATCGCCGCCGCATTCGCGCTCTTTCCACTGCTGTGGATGGTGTCGGTGTCGTTCATGCAGCCCGGCGCCGCGAGCAGCTACCCGCCGCCGCTGTTGCCGGCCGACGCGACCTTGCAGAACTACCGCGACCTGTTCGCGCGTGCCAACATGGGCGGCTACCTGCTCAACAGCCTGATCGTCGCCTGTGGCCTCACCGTGACCTCGGTGTTGTTCAACGTGATGGCCGGCTATGCCTTTGCCAAGCTGCAGTTCAGCGGCCGCGACGCCTTGTTCAAGGCGCTGCTGACGGCCCTGGTCATCCCGGGACAGGTGGCGATGATGCCGCTGTTCCTGATGCTCAAGGCGATGGGCCTGGTCAACACGTGGGCCGGCGTCATCGTGCCTGGCATGGCCGGCGTGTTCGGCATCTTCCTCGTGCGCCAGTACGCGCGCAGCATCCCCGATGCGCTGCTCGAAGCGGCGCGCATCGACGGCGCCAGCGAGCTGCGCATCTTCATCCTGGTCGTGCTGCCGCTGCTCAAGCCGGTGCTGGTCACGCTTGCGGTGTTCGCCTTCCTCGGCAGCTGGAACGACTTCATGTGGCCGCTGATCGTGCTCACCGACAGCACACTGCACACCGCACCGGTGGCGCTCGCCTCGCTGTCGCGCGAGCACGTGCAGGACAGCGAGCTGATGATGGCCGGCTCGGTGGTCACGATCGCGCCGGTGCTGGTGTTGTTCCTCGGGCTGCAGCGCTACTACATGCAAGGCCTGTTGGTGGGTAGCGTGAAGTGACGTTTCGCGGCAGTGTGATGCGACTGATTGGCGTGGTGCTCGGTGCATGCAGTTGCGCTACCGTGGCGCAGACGCAAGTGCTCGACGACTTCGGCGACGCGACTCGCTGGCAGGTGAGCGCGTCTGACCAGGTGCAGGCCAGTTTGCGCAGCGCCGGCGGCGCGCTGTGCCTGCGCTACGACTTCGCGGGTGTCTCGGGGCACGCGCTGCTGCGTCGCGATCTGCCGCTGGAGATGCCCGCGCACTACGTGCTTCGCCTGCGGCTGCACGGCAGCGGGCCGGCCAATGCGCTGCAATTCAAGCTGGTCGATGGCAGCGGCGACAACGTGTGGTGGATGAACCGCCCCGACTACGTGCCGCCGCGCCGCAGCGCCGAGCTGACGATCCGCCAGCGCCAGGTCGAGTTCGCCTGGGGCCCGACCACCGATCGGGTGTTGCGCCGTGCCGCGGCGATCGAGCTGGTGGTGGCCAGCGGATCCGGCGGCCGCGGCGAGTGGTGCTTCGATCAACTCACGCTGACCACGCTGCCCGCGCCCGGGCCGCGGCCCGCCGAAGTGGTCAGCGTGTCGCCGCGGCATTGGCAGGTTGACCTCGGCGAGCTGCGTGAAGTCAATGGCCTGCTCGTGCGCTGGCCGCGTACCGCACGCACGGCCGACTTCGACGTGCGCCTGTCCGATGACGCGCGCCGCTGGCGCACGGTGCGCCGTGTGCGCGATT
>DATKJN010000632.1:0-8949 GCA_035543655.1 Burkholderiaceae bacterium
GATCGCGCAGTGGTTTCGCCACGCGCTGCCCGATGTGCGGCCGAGGCTGCGGCTCGACTCGATGAGCGCATTGATGAAGGCGGCGGCGGCCGGCATCGGCGCGGTGCTGCTGCCCACCTTCGCCGCCGCACAGGAGCCCGCGCTGGTGCGCGTGACCGAAGAGATCGACGGGCCCGAGATGGGCCTGTGGCTGCTCAGCCACCCCGACGTGCGTGGCAATGCGCGCGTGCGCGCGCTCGCCGCCCACCTGGCGCAAGCCGTGCCGCTGGAGATCGAGCGATTGATGCGCAGCGGCGCCACGTGCAAGACGTTCGCCGCCTGTCCGCTGGCCGGCCACGGCAGGCGCGGCACGCGACGCGCCTGAGCCGAGCGGTCAGGGCAGCGCGCTTTGCCTCGACGCAAAGGAATGCGAGGGCTTGGAGTGGGGCAAGATCGCCGCCGCAGGCTCGCTGGCAATGCCGCCGGCGGTGCTGTTTTCGCTGCGGATGCGGCGCTACCCGTCAGCGCCACGGATCGCTGGCGCCGTGAAGAGACAGGAGACCCATGTTGCCGTCCACCTTGAGCGGCGCCACGCGCCTCGTGCCGATCATCGCCTGGCCGGTCGACCACGTGCGCGCGCCGCGCACCTACAACCCGGCGTTCGCCGCCGCCGGACTCGACTGGTGCCAGGTGCCGATGGGCGTGCACCCGGATCACCTCGCCGGCGTGCTGACGCAACTCGCGCACGTGAGCAACCTGCAAGGCATCAACCTCACGATCCCGCACAAGCCGCAGGCGTTTCGCCTCTGCAAGTGGCTCACGCGCGAGGCGGCGCGCACGCGCATGGTCAACACGCTGCGGCTGCATGCCGACGGCTCCTGGGCCGGCACCAACTCCGACGGCGCCGGCTTCCTCGGGGCGGCGCGCGAGCACGGCATCCTCGACACCGCGAAACCGGTGGCGATCGTCGGCTCCGGCGGCGCCGGCACCGCGATCGCCTTCGCGCTGGCCGATGCCGGTGTGCGCGAGATCCACGTGTGCGACCTCGACAGCGCACGCGCCGAACAGCTCGTGCGGTCGCTGCGCACCGCCTTCGCCGGCATCGAGGCCACCACGCGGCGCGATGCGCTGCCGTGCGCCGGCCTGGCGGTGAACGCCACGCCGCTCGGCCTGCACCCCGCTCAAGACCTGCCGTTCGACCCGGCGCTGCTGCGCGACGACGCCGCGGTGTTCGACATCAACGCCGCGCGCGACACCGAGCTGGTGGCGGCCGCCAAGGCGCGCGGCCTGCGCGCGCTCGGCGGCCGGCCGATGGTCGAACACCAACTGGCCACGCAGATCGCATTCTGGCGCGGCGACCCTGTCCCCTTGGAGCCCCATGCGTGAAGCACCAAGCTGTGACGCGCATCGACGCCGACTGAACCGCCAGCGGTCGTCGCGCAACCCACCGGCCATGTCGGCGCACTTCTGAGGTGAAGCGCGCCGCGGCGAAGGAGCGCTGAATGATCGAACGCCTGCAGGCCAGTGCGCCTTGGAGCCTCGCACCCGAATGGACCGATGCCAACACGCACGACCCCGGCGTCACGCTGCTGGAGTTGCACGCGTTCCTGGCCGAGATCGATCTATACCGTGTCTCGACACACGGACAGGTGAATGGCCTGGCCGTGCAAGCCGGCGATGGCGACACGCCAGCGGTGCGCGTGTCGCCCGGCGTGGCACTCGATCCGCAAGGCCAGAGTGTGCCGTCCGGTCTGCCCGGCGTCGTCAGCCGCTACATCGGCGAAACCGAGAAGCACCTGGACGCCGTGTTCGGCCAGGCGCCGCGCGCCGACGCCTCGCTGCTCTACGACGACACCGCTGCCCTGTTCCGCAAGCCCGACTGATGGCGCCGTGCGCGCATCAGCGCGCCTTGGCTGCCGTCCATTGCTGCAGCGTGGTCCGCGCGCCGTTGAGCGCCGGATTCATCGCCGCGTCGTGGCCGGCGCGCTTGGCGCACAGCTCGATCACGTAGCCGTTGGGATCGCGGAAGTAGATCGAGTCGATCATGCCGTGGTCGGACGGCCCGCGCACGTCGAGCCCGGCGTCGCGCCCCTTCTGCAGCATCGTGCGCAGCGACTCGGGCCCGACTTCGAGTGCGATGTGCAGGTCGTAGTCGTGCTGCTTCTTGAACTCGAACGGAAAGTCGTCGGTCTCGAAGAACGCCAGGCAGGAGCCATCGTCGAGCTGGTAGAAGGTGTGCAGCGTGTGCGTGGGGCGGCCGGTCTTGGTCTCGCTCAGGTCGAGCGCGTTGACCAGCCGCAGGCCGAGAAAGTCTTCGTAGAAGCGCCGCGTCTCCTCGGAGTCGCGGCAGCGGTACGCGTTGTGGTGCAGGCCCTTGATCATGCTCGCTCCGTTCACACACCGACCAGCTGCTTGCCCTTGAGCGACTGCGAGAAGCCCTCGATCACCTCGTAGGTCTGCGACCAGCTCTTCAACGACTTCATGCGGCCGAGCCAGCGCTTGACGTTGGGGTAGGCGGCGAGGTCGCTGCCGATGACCTCGGCCAGGTGCACGTACGACGCCGCGTGGTAGTCGGCGATGGTGAGCGCGTCGCCGCACAGGTAGGCGTTGTTGGCCCCCAGCACGTGCTCGTCGAGCACCTTCAGCCACACAGCGGCGCGCTCGCGGCCGCGCTCCAGGGTGGCCGACTGCGCCTCGTCGCTGCGGCGCTTGTGCGAGTCGAAGATCTGCGGGTAGACCAGCGCATACACCAGGTCGCTGCACAGCTGGGTGCTGGTCCAGTCCATGCGTTCGTTGACCCGCGCGCGCTTCTTCAGGTCTTTGGGATAGGCGGGCGAATCAATCTTGTCGGCCAGGTACTTGAGGATCGCCGAGTTCTCGGTCAGCACGAAGTCGCCGTCTTCCAGCGTGGGGATCAGCTTGTTCGGGTTCAGCGCGGAATACGGCGGCTTGACGTGCTCGCCGGTGAACAGGTCCACCACCTGCAGGGTCAGCGGGATGTTGCTTTCGGCGGCAAACAGCATGATCGGACGACTCGTGGTCGAGATCGGGTGGTAGTAGAGCTTCATGGATCGGTTCTCCTCGTGGGGTTCGGCGTGGGCGCGCACGATAGGTGCTGGCTGCCGCGGCGTCGATGCCCATGGCTGCAATCCGCGCGTGCAAGAATCCAGCGGTGCGGATGCCGCCCGGCCGGGGTGGCGCGCCGCGGGGGACCGTCGTGTCGCTGGAGTGGAGTGACCTCAGAGTCTTGCTTGCGCTGGCCCGCGCCGGCTCGGTGGCGGGCGCCGCGCGCGAGCTGCAGGTGGACAACTCCACCATCAGCCGCCGCCTGGCCGCACTCGAGGAAGCCGTGGGCGCGAAGCTGCTGATCCGTGGCGGGCGGGAGTTCGCGTTGACCGGCGAGGGCCGCACGATGCTGCAGGCGGCCGAAGCGGCCGAAGCGGCCACCGAAGCCGCGCTGCTCGCGCTGCGGGCTTCGAAGCTCGACCTCAAAGGCAGCGTCTGCGTCTCGGTGGCCCCGGCCTTCGTGCCGGTGTTGGTGCGCCACATGATCCCGGCGCTGCGCGAGGTGCATCCGCAGCTCGCGGTGGAGCTGCGTGGCGCCTTTCTGCGCGCCGACCTGGCCAAGGGCGAGGCCGACATCGCCTTGCGCATGGCGCGACCCGAGGAGTCCAACCTGGTGGCGCGCCGGGCCTTCGACACCGGCTGGTGCGTGTATGCGGCCAAGAGCTACCTGGCGGCGCGCGGCTGCCCCGCCAGCTTCGACCAGCTCGCGCAGCACGACTTGGTGCTCTACGCCGAGAACCTGCACAGCGCACCGCCCACCCGCTGGCTCGAGCCCTACAAGGCGGCCGCGCATACCGCGTCGCGCATGGACAGCCTGGAGACCGCATGCGACGCCGCGGTGGCCGGCGGCGGCATCGCCGTGCTGCCGGCTTTCGTCGGCGATGCCGCGCCCGAGCTGCAACGGGTGTTCACCGAATGCGTGTCGGTCAACACCGGCTGGGTGGTCTATCACGAGAGCGTGCGCGACAACCCGCGCATCCGCGCCGTCGCCGACGCGCTGCTCGCATTCTTTCAGGCCAACGGGGCGATGTTCTCGGGCGCGCCGCGCGCCTGAGGCCGCGCCCGCCTCGCCTTCACCACAACCAACGCCACCACACCTGACCGGCCAGCTGCCGCTCGGCCGAATCGCGCCACCACCACAACGCGGCGCCGATCTGCTGCTGCGCGTCGAGGAGGAAGCTGGCGCTGCCGTTGAAGCCGGTGATGATGCCCGGTGCGAAGCGCTGCGCAGTCGGCAGCGCCTCGCCGCGCGATGCCACCGCCGCCACGTGCACCCGGTCCGTGCGCGCGATCACGCCCGCACTCGCCAACTGCACGTCGCCGCCGGCGGGGTGGCCGAGCGGCATGCCGTCGTGCGTGTAGCCCTGCGGATAGACGGCGCTGGTGTAGGTGATGCCGGGCGGGCGCTTGGTGCCGTAGGCGTGACCGGCGATGAGGTCGTTCCATTCGATGAAGCCGATCAGCTGGACACCGCGCACGACGATGCGCGAATCGAAGCCCGCCTGCACGATCAGCGCGCTCGGCAGGTAGCCGTTTTCGTCCTCACCGATCGCCTGCCCGTAGAACGACCATTGGCGCTCGGGGCCGAACGACAACCGCCAGTCGAAGCCGCCAAGCTGGTTGCCGGGCTGGTTCTCGGAGGTGATGCCTTGCGTGCCGGCGTTGTCCCAGCCGACCAGGCCACGCAGCAGCGAGGGCAGGTTCTCCTGTCGCCCGTCTCCGCCCCACTGCATGGCCCGCGACAAGCCGAACTGGAAGTTCTCGAACGGTTGCAGTTGCAGCCGCATGCCGATGAGTGCCGGTTGGTTCGGCTCGACGTGGCCGAACAGGCGGCCGAAGAACACGTCGGCCGACCAGGGGCCCATCCACTGCAGCCACGGATGCTCGCTGGCCCGATCCTGCGGGCGCCGCCAGCCGACCGCGGCCACCGGCTGTGCCGCGCCATCGAGGATCAGGCTGCCGGTCCACCCCGGGCCCCAGTTGCGCCGTTGCATCGAGGCGTAGAACTCGCCGCCATCGTGGCGCAGCGCGAGTGCCGAATCCTCGAGGTTCCAGCGCCGGGCGGGTGGCGGCTGAAACGGCGGCGCCACACCGGTGGAGCGCACCACGGCGTAGCCGCCACCGATGCGCAACAGGAAGTGCGGCTCGTCATGCACGGTGTAGCGCAGCTGCGCGCCGCCGTCACCGCGCACCTGCGGGCTGATGATCCACGGCACGTCGACACTGGGCCCTTCGACCGCCACGGTGACGCCATCGGGCGGCGCCGTCACCGCCAGCTCGGTGGCACGGCTCGCCCGAGGCTCGGCGCGCACGCCACTCCCCACCACGGCACAGATCAGCACGCCGAGCGTACCAATGATCGACAGGTTGGGGATCGGCATCTACGGATGCACGCATTATGGGCGGCGCCCATAAGCACTTCGGCTGCGCGGGCTTGATGCACAGGCCGCAGGCGCGCGACGCGCCTCGGCCGCGGTTACGCGGTGTTGCGTTCGCCCTTGGACTTGACCGGCGCGTCGTGAAACTGCAGCTGGTTCATGCCCAGCTTCTTGGCCGCGCGCAGTGCGAGGCTCGCGTGTTTCATCAGCGTGCGCTCGTCGGTGGCATGCATCGGGTACGCCGCGATGCCGACGCTGGCGGTGATGCGGAACTCGCCCTGGCCTTGCAGCACCAGCGGCGCACCGACGGCATCGAGCAGCTTGCGCGCGATCGGTTCGGCCTGCTGCGGCGTCGGCAGCTCGTGCGCCAGCACGGCGAACTCGTCGCCATCGAGGCGCGCCACCACGTCGCTGGCACGCAGCTGCTTCTTCACGCGCGCGCCGAGCTCGCGCAGCAGCGCGTCGCCGACCTCGCGGCCCAGGCTGTCGTTCATGCGCTGGAAACGGTCCACGTTGAGCAGCAGGATCGCGAAGCACCGTTCGTAGCGCTTGGCCAGCTCCACCGCCTGCGTCACCAACTGGCGCAACGCCGCCCGGTTCGGCAGGCTGGTGAGCTCGTCGTGCGTCGACAGGTACTGGATGCGCTGCGCGGCCTGCTTGTGCAGCGTGATGTCGCGCGCCGTGCCGCGGTAGCCGGCGAACTGGCCGTTGGCGTCGTGCGTCGGGTCGCCGTTGGCGCTGATGTGCACCATCTCCCCCTTGGGATCGCGGTAGACGGCTTCGAAGTCGCGGAACGGTTCGCGCCGCTCGAGCTTGGCACGGTGCTCGTCCCAGTCGCTGCTGCCCGGCACCAGACCTTTCACGTCCCAGAGGCAGCGGCCGACCAGGGCCGGCGCCATGTCGGCGCCGCTGCGGCCGACACCGCGGCCTTCGAAGCGCACGAGGCGGTACTGCGCGTCCTGCTCCCAGTACCAATCGGACGACAGCGCCGTCAGGGATCGAAAGCGCTTCTCGCTCTCGCTGACCTGCGCCTGCGCCTGCGCACGCAGCAGAAACTGCGCCACCTGGCCGCCGAGCAACCGCAAGCCGGCGACCAAGGACTCGTCGCGCGCCTGCACCGAGGTGGCGTAGATCTCCACCACACCGAGCACCTGACTGCCCGCCGCGACCGGAAACGCCAGCGCGCTGCGCAGCCCCGCGCGCAGCGCGATCGGCACGCGGCGAAAGGTGTCGTCCTGCGTGATGTCGGCCACCCACACCGGCGCGGCGGTCAACCACGCCGCACCGACGATGCCCGCGTTGTTGAGAATCGGCCGCCGACCGTGCGTGTGCTGCAGGTACTCGGCGATGCCGGGCGCGTCGATGCCCCAGGCACCGGTACACACCAAGCGGTCGGCCACGTCGGCATCGCGCGACCAGAACGCGCCGCACGCCCAGCCGAGCGACTCGCAGAACGCGCCGACGATGCGCGGCGCCGCCTGCGCGCCCGTGCCGGAACCAGCGAGCACCGGCGCCAGACGCTGGTCGATGCGCAGCAGCGGCGCTAGGCCCGCGGCAACGGGCGCATCGGACGGGGTCGAGGCGGTCATTTGTGCTGCAAAAGAAGAAGGTGCACCGGCACTATCGGCACGCGACCCGTGGGATTGACCCTTTCGGGTGCCACGCCCTTCACGCGCTGGGCCCCCGAGCAGCGAGAACAGGCTGCCGCCAAGATAATCACGCGCTGACGCGCAAGACCTGAAAGGAAGCTTCCCACGATGCGACGCCGTGCTTTCGCCCGCTCCGCCGCTGCACTGGCCGCAATCGGCCTGCCGGTCTCGACCTTGCTCGCCGCCGACGGCAGGCCTGCGCCGCTGAAGAAGCTCGGCTCGCCGCAGCCATTCGACTACGCGGTGCTGAAGGGCCGCGCGCGTGCGTTGGCGGGGCGCGCGTATCAAGCGCCAGCGGGCACCTTGCCGGCCGAGGTCAAGGCGCTCGACTACGACCAGCACCAGTCCATCAGCTACCGCGCCGACCACGCGCTGTGGGCCGACGGCCGCGGCCGCTTTCGCGCCAAGTTCTTTCACCTCGGCATGTTCGCCAACGTGCCGGTGCGCATGCACGAACTCGCCGATGGCCTGGCGCAGGAGCTGGCCTACGACCCGGAGATGTTCGACTACGGCAAGAGCGGCCTGCAGGCGCCACGCATGCCGCGCGACCTCGGCTTCGCGGGCTTTCGCATCAACTTCCACAGCGACTGGAAGCACGACGTGGCGGCTTTCCAGGGCGCGAGCTACTTCCGCGCCGTGGGCGGCGAGCGCCAATACGGCTTGTCGGCGCGCGGCCTGGCGATCGACTCGGGCGGCAACGAGGAGTTTCCGAACTTCACCGAGTTCTGGCTGCAACGGCCGGCACTCGATGCGTCCACGCTCACCGTGTACGCGCTGATGGATTCGCCCAGCGTCGCCGGTGCCTATCGCTTCGACATCCTGCCGGCCGAGCGGCTGGTGATCGACGTGGATGCGGCGCTGTATCCGCGCAAGGACCTCGAGCGCGCCGGCATCGCGGCGTTGACCAGCATGTTCCAGTGCGGCGAGAACGACCGCCGCATGGCCAACGACTGGCGCCCCGAGATCCACGATTCCGATGGGCTCGCGATGTGGTCGGGTGGCGGCGAGTGGCTGTGGCGCCCGCTGGTGAACCCCCAGCACATCCGCTTCAGCGCGTTCGGCGACGACAACCCGCGCGGCTTCGGGCTGTTGCAGCGTGACCGCGAGTTCAGCCATTACCAGGACGACGGCGCGTTCTACGATCGCCGCCCGAGCCTGTGGGTGGAGCCGAAGTCCAACTGGGGCAAGGGCTCGGTGCAACTGGTGGAGTTGCCGACCGACGACGAGACCAACGACAACATCGTCGCCTTCTGGACGCCGGAGGCCAAGCCGCGTGCAGGCGAAGAGCGGCTGTTCAGCTACCGCCTGCATTGGGGCGCGCGGCCGCCGGTGCAGCCGCCGGCGGCGCGCGTGGCGGCCACGCGCACCGGCATCGGCGGCATCGTGGGCCAGAAGCGCAAGTACGCGTCGTGGCGCTTCACGATCGACTTCGAAGGCGGCGATCTCTCGCTGGTGGGCGACGAGTCGCAGATGGTGCCGATGATCACGCCGTCGCGCGGCATTGTGGAACTCACGTCGGCGCGGCCGCTGAAATCGATCCAGGGCTATCGCGCGATGTTCGACCTGCGCCTGCCCGACGATCGACCCACGCCGGTGGAACTGCGGCTGTACCTGGCGTACCGCGGCCAGCCGATGACAGAGACCTGGTGCTACCAGTGGACGCCGCCGCCGGCGGCGCGCAGCGCCTAGGCGTCTTCCTGCTTCTCCTCGGCGATCGAATCCACGCGATCCGGATAGAACGCGAGGTGTTCGCGAATCGGCGCCACCGGTTCGAACGGCAGCTCGTAGGTCCACACCGCGTTGGCGCCGCGCTCGCCGCTGGCCGGGATGCTGTAGTAAGCGCAGTCGCCCTTGTAGGGGCAGTACGTCGTGAGCTC
>DATKJN010000633.1:0-5581 GCA_035543655.1 Burkholderiaceae bacterium
CAGATTATACGGATCGGCCTGTGCGGTATTGCCCACGCGGCAGGCCATCGGGGGGTGCTCAGGGGTCGGTCGCAAGGTGCCACCGCTACACTGCACCGGTCATCCGTGTGTCGGAGTGCGCCATGCGCTTGCAGGCTGTCGTCTTCGTTGGTTTCACGTTGTTGCTGGCCGCGCTGCCGGCAACTGCGCAATGGAAATGGAAAGACGCGCGCGGTCAGGTCGTGATCAGCGATGTCCCGCCGCCGCGCGAGATTCCCGATCGTGACGTGCTGCAAAAGCCCGAGGTGGTGACACGCCGCGCGGCCCAGCCCGCGCCGGTGGCCAGCGCCCCTGCACAGGAGTCGGTGGCCAAGGCCAAGGTCGATCCCGAGCTCGAGGCGCGCAAGAAGAAGTCCGAGCAGGAGCAAAGCGACAAGCTCAAGGCCGAGGAAGACAAAGTGGCCGCGCAGCGCGCCGAAAACTGCCGGCGTGCGCGCTCGCACATGGCAACGCTGGATTCGGGCATCCGCCTGTCGCGCACCAACGAAAAAGGCGAGCGCGAGATCCTCGACGACAAGCAGGTCGCCGACGAGGTCAACCGCACGCGCCAGATCATCTCCTCGGACTGCCGCGCATCCTGAGTCCACGATCCGGACGACCCAAGCGGGCGTCCCGGGCCAAGCCAGTCACCGCTTGACGCGCTTGGTGCGCAAACCGTCGCGTTGGTAGCGCTGGCGCCGTGCCTCCTTGGGATCCACCAGCAGGTTGCGCGTCAGTTCGACGCGATCGCCATCGCGCAAGCGCGCATTCAGCGCCGTGGCACGGCCCCAGAGGCCGGCTTGCAGCGCGTCGGCAGCCTCCGGGCTCAAGCCTTGCAGCAGCTGGCTGGCGCGCACCGCGTCGGCCACCGTGGCATCGAGCGGGAGCGTGAGCTCGACGCTGCGCACATCGTGCGGCGCGGCGGCGTACACCACCTCGACGCGCAGCACCTCATCGGGATCCATACACGCTCTCGGCGCGCTGCACGAAGCGATCGACCAGCGTGTTGGCGATCTTGTCGAACACCGGACTGAGCACCACCTCGAGGGATCGGCTGGCAAAGGCATAGTCGAGCTCGAACTCGATGCGGCAGGCTCGCTCGTCGTCGTTGTCGCTGGCCGCGCTGCCGGCGCGTCCGATCGGCTGGAATTCCCAAACGCCGTCGAGCATCGAGAACGGTCCGTCGACCAGCTGCACAACCACCGAGCGCGCCGGCACGTGCGTGTTGCGCGTGGTGAAGGCATGATGCACGCCCGCATAAGCCAGGTGCAGGCGCGCGGTCATCGCGTCGCCGCTGTGCTCCAGCACCTCGGCGCGCTCGCACCAGGGCAGGAACTGCGGGTACTGCCCGACTGCGACCACCAGGTCGTACATCTCGCGTGGCGAGTACCACAGCAGGATCGACTTGTGCACGCGCTTCATACAATGCCTGCGATTCTAAAGAGCGCCCCTGAGATGACAGCCCCGATCGCCGAGAACCGGCGCGCACGCCACGACTACCTGATCGAAGAGCGATTCGAGGCCGGCATGGTGCTCGAAGGCTGGGAGATCAAGGCGATTCGTGCCGGACAGGTGCAGCTCACCGATGGCTATGTACTGATCCGCGACGGCGAGCTGTTCCTGATCGGCTGCCGCATCAACGCGTTGCGCTCGGCCTCGACCCATGTGCATCCGGAGGCCGATCGCACCAAGAAGCTGCTGATGCACAAAGAGGAGATCAAGCGCCTGGTCGGCAAGGTCGAGCAGCGCGGCTACACGCTGGTGCCGCTCAACCTGCACTACAAGGGCGGCCGTGTCAAAGCGGAGATCGCGTTGGCCAAGGGCAAGGCCCAGCACGACAAGCGCGAGACGGAGAAGAAGCGCGACTGGGAACGAGAACGCGGACGGCTGATGAGACAGAAGGTCTCATCAGCGCCGAAAAGCTGACCGGCGCAGCCGGCACGGACACGTCGCGCGAAGCGCAGAAAGGCAGATTGATGAGACACAAGGTCTCGTCGCCTGCCAAGAGCTGACCGCTACTCGGCGGCGAGAAACTGCACCGCTCGCTGCACGCCCTGGCCGATCGGCACACCCAGCGTGCGCATCGCCGCCTCGGCACCGGCGACGGCGCCGAGGATCATCGCGGGATTGCAGTCACCCAGATGGCCGATGCGAAACGCGCGCCCATTGAGCGGGCCCAGGCCGCCGGCCATCGCCACCTGATAGCGCTCGCGCGCCACCTCGCGCAGCGTGTCGATCTCGACCACGCCGGGGTTGACGGCGATCGTCGTCACCGACACCGAGCGGCTCGCGGGCTCCTGCGCGAAGAAGTCCACCGCCCCGCCCTCGCGCCAGCCCTCGATCGCCGCGTGCACCGCCCCGGCCAGCCGGGCATGGCGCAACCACACCGCATCGAGCCCTTCGCGAAAGATCAAGCCCAGGGCGGCTTCCAGTCCGAACAACACGTTCTGCGGCGGTGTGCCGCAGAACTTGCGATACGACATCTCGTGCTTGCGCCGCACCCAGTCCCAGTAGAAGCGCGGCGCCGGGTTGTTCTCGGCGGCGGCGAATGCCTTGGCGTTCACCGCGACGAATCCGACACCGGGCGGACACATCAATCCCTTCTGCGACGCGCCGACTGCGACGTCGACGCCCAACTCGTCCATCGCGAACGGCGCGGCGCCCAGCGAAGCCACCACGTCGGCCACCAGCAGCGCCGGATGCCGCGCCGCGTCGAGCGCGCGGCGCATCGCCGAGATGTCGCTGGTGACGCCGCTCGCCGTGTCGGTGTGCACCGCGAACAACGCGCGGATCTCATGGGCCGTGTCGTCGCGCAGCGCCTGCTCGATGGTGTCGGCGTCGATGGGCCAGCCCTCGCGCCATGGCGTGCGCACCACGCGCCGGCCCAGCGCCTCGGTCTGAATCGCCCACGATTCCGAGAAATGTCCGGTGCCGGCGATCAGCACCGCCTGGCCCGGCGCGGCGAGGTTTTCGACCACCGCTTCCCACACGCCGTGACCGTTGCAGGCATAGAGAAAGACATCGGCGCGCTCGCTGTGCAGCAGGCGGCGCAAGCCTTGCTCGACAGCGCTGATGTTGGCATCGACCCGCGGATCGCCCAGGTCCATCGGCTGCACGCTCATCGCGTGCAACACGGCGTCGGGCAGCGGCGTGGGTCCTGGCGAGTGAAGGAATCGCCGCCCGGGAAAACGCGATGGCTGGGTCATGCCGAGATGGTAGGGGCTGCCGCGCGCACGCGCCGGTACACGAGCGGCAGCACAGGTGCGCCGGCGAACGCCGTCAGCGAGGCTTCTTGTCGATGAACGCCTGCACGCCGTCGAGCGCGCAGGCATCCATCATGTTGCAGGCCATCGTGCGCGCCGCGTCGTCGTACGCGTCCGCGATGCCGGTCTCGAGCTGGCGATAGAACAGCGCCTTGCCGAGCGCGACCGCCACCTTCGGTTTGGCAACGATGCTGTCCACCAACGCGGCCACTTCGGCATCCAGTGCTTCAGCCGCCACCACGCGGTTGACCAGGCCCTTGGCCAACGCCTGCTCGGCGCTGATGAACTCGCCCGTCACCAGCATCTCGAACGCCGCCTTGCGCGACAGGTTGCGCGACAGCGCCACGCTCGGCGTGCTGCAAAACAACCCGAGGTTCACGCCGCTCACGGCAAAGCGCGCCTCGCGCGCGGCCACCGCGAGGTCGCACATCGCCACCAGCTGGCAACCGGCCGCCGTGGCGATGCCTTGCACCCGCGCCACCACCGGCACCGGCAGCCGCTGGATGGTCATCATCATGCGACCACACTGCGCGAATAGCTTTTCGTAGTATTCGAGCGACGGCCGCGCGCGCATCTCCTTCAGATCGTGGCCGGCGCAGAATGCCTTGCCGGTCGCGCGAATCACCACCGCGCGCGCTGCCTCGTCGACCGCCACTCGGTCGAGCGCCGCCTGCAACGCTTCGAGCATGGCCTCGGACAGCGCGTTGAACGACTGCGGCCGGTTCAACGTCAGGCTGACCACGCCGCGCGCGTCGCGCTCGGCCAGCAGCGGGGGGGCATCGTTCATCATTTCGACATTCCTGTGGCGCGCTTACGCGATTTTCGCTAGGCACAAACCCCGGATCGTCGCAGCCCGCCGCGACCGAATAATGCACCGAAGCGTTAACACCGATGTGAGCCGGGGCGACCCGGACAGGTATGTCTGGGGATCTTGTTCTGGAAACCCGCGGGCTCGTCAAGGAGTTCAAGGGATTCGTGGCCGTCGATGGCGTCGACCTGCGGGTGCGGCGCGGCGAGATCCATGCGCTGATTGGGCCCAACGGCGCCGGCAAGACCACCTGCTTCAATCTGCTGACCAAGTTCCTGATCCCCACGCGCGGGCAGATCCTGTTCGAAGGCCAGGACATCACCCAGGAAAAGCCGGCGCAGATCGCGCGCCGCGGCGTGGTGCGTTCGTTCCAGATCTCGGCCACCTTTCCGCACCTGAGCGTGCTGCAAAACGTGCGCATCGCGCTGCAGCCCAAGCAGGGGCTGTCGTACCAGTTCTGGCGCAGCGAGCGGGTGCTCGACCGGCTGAACGAGCGCGCGCTCGAGTTGCTCGACACCGTGGGCCTGCGCGACTATTCCGGCGCGGTGACGGTGGAGTTGCCCTACGGCCGCAAGCGTGCGCTCGAGATCGCCACCACGCTGGCGATGGACCCCAAGCTGATGCTGCTCGACGAGCCCACGCAGGGCATGGGCCACGAAGACGTGGAACTCGTGACGCAGCTGATCAAGAAGGTCGCCGCCAACCGCACCGTGCTGATGGTCGAGCACAACATGAACGTGGTGGCGTCGATCGCCGACACGATCACCGTGCTGGCACGCGGTGTGGTGATCGCCGAGGGCCGCTACGCCGAGGTGTCGAAGAACCCGCAGGTGCTGCAGGCCTACATGGGCAGCGAAGATGTCGAGCTGCAGGGGGCCCATGGCTGACGCCGCATGACAGCCCCCAAGCTCACTTCGTTGGCGGCCCCCCAAGGGGGCGCTGAGGGCCCTTCGGGCGGCCGGGCGGGCCCTCCGCCTCATGAACTGCTGCGTCTGAAGGACGTGCACGCCTGGTACGGCGAGTCGCACATCCTGCACGGCATCGACCTCACGGTGAACCGCGGCGAGGTCGTCACGCTGCTGGGGCGCAATGGCGCCGGGCGCACGACCACGCTGAAGGCCATCCTCGGTCTGGTGGGCCGGCGCAGCGGCTCGATCAGGGTCAACGGCACCGAGGCGGTGCACCTGCCGCCACACCGCATCGCCCACCTGGGGCTCGGTTATTGCCCCGAGGAGCGCGGCATCTTCGCCAGCCTGAGCTGCGAAGAAAACCTGCTGCTGCCGCCGCCGGTGGCCGAAGGCGGCATGAGCCTGGACGAGATCTACGAGATGTTCCCCAATTTGCGCGAGCGCCGCGCCAGCCCCGGCGGGCGGCTGTCGGGCGGCGAGCAACAGATGCTCAGCGTGGCGCGCATCCTGCGCACGGGCGCCAAGCTGCTGCTGCTCGACGAAATCAGCGAGGGGCTGGCGCCGGTCATCGTGCAGGCGCTCGG
>DATKJN010000634.1:0-11143 GCA_035543655.1 Burkholderiaceae bacterium
CGCACGAGGTCGTCGGGCGACAGGTGCAACCAGCCGCCTTCGGTGGTGTACACCGGGATGTGCTGCTTGGCGCCACCGGCGGCACGCCACAGCGGCTGGCCGTCGCGGCGGCAGCGCCAGTCCCACAGCGCGATGTCGACCGCCGCCAGCGCCAGGCTGGTGAGGGCACCGACGCTGGTGGCGTGGGTGGCAAACAAGAGGTCGCGCCAGATCGATTCGATCAGCGCCGGATCGCGGCCGATCAGGCGCGGACACAGGTGGTCCTTCAGCAGCGCGACGACCGACGAACCGCCGGTGCCGATGGTGTAGCTGTAACCGGTGCCGCTCGAGCCATCGTCCATGCGCAGCCGCACGATCGGCGTCTCCTGCGTCACGAACGATTGGATGGCGTCGCTGCGTGGCACCGGGGGCGGCAGGTCGACCTGCAGCACCTCCACCGAACGGATCGTCGTCACAACAGCCCCCCGGGATCACAAACCCATCATTCGGGGCAGCCACAGACCGACGGCCGGCACATAGGTGAGGATCACCAGGCTGGCCAGCAGCGGGATCAGCCATGGCACGATCGCCATCGTGGTGCGCTCCACGCTCAGCTTGGCCACTCGCGCCAGCACGAACAGCACCATGCCCATCGGCGGGTGCAACAAGCCGATCATCAGGTTGAGCACCATCACCAGTCCGAAGTGCACCGGGTCCACGCCGAGTTGGCGCGCGATCGGCAGCAGAATCGGCACCAGGATCGTGATGGCGGCCGTGGGCTCGAGAAAGCAGCCCACGAACAACATCAACAGGTTGGCCATCAACAAGAACAGCCACGGCTCCTTGGTGACTGCGAGCACCCAAGCCGCGATCTGTGCGGTGACGCCGGTGGCGGTGAGCATCCAGCCGAAGATCGACGCCGCCGCCACGATGAACATCACGGTGGCCGTGGTCTCCACCGTGTCCAGGCTGACCTTGACGAACATCTTCCAGGTCAGCGTGCGGTACCAGAACAGGCCCAGCACCAGCGCCCACATGCTGGCCGCGATCGCGCCTTCGGTGGGCGTGAACAGGCCGGTGGTCATGCCGCCGATCAGCAGCACCGGCGTCATGATCGGCAGCACCGCCTGCCATTGAAAGCGGCGGTCGGCCCAGAACAGGACCACCAGCGCGATGGCCACCGTGACCTGCGGCTGTGCACCGAACTGCACCGCGTAGTACACCGCCACCGGCCAGGCCGCGACCACGGCCAGCTCGATCATCGCCTTGCCGAAGCGCGAGATCGAGAACTTGATGTCGCCGCCCCAGCCGTTCTTGTGGGCGAAGTAGGCGACCGTGAGCATCATCATCGATGCCATCAGCAAGCCCGGCAGGATGCCGGACAGAAACAGTGCACCGACCGACACGTTGGCCATCATCGCGTAGATCACGAACGGCAGGCTGGGCGGGATGATCGGCCCCAGCGTGGCGGAGGCGGCGGTCACGCCGACCGAGAACTCCTTGGAGTAGCCGTGATCGGTCATCGCCTTGATCTCGATCGTGCCGAGGCCCGCTGCGTCGGCGATCGCGGTGCCGCTCATGCCGGCGAAGATCACCGATCCCACCACGTTCACGTGGCCCAACCCGCCCTTGAGCCAACCGACCAGCGCGAGCGCGAAGTTGTAGATGCGGTTGGTGATGCCGGCGTTGTTCATCAGGTTGCCGGCCAGGATGAAGAACGGCACCGCCAGCAGCGGAAAGCTGTCGATGCCGCCGATCATGCGGTGGATCACCGCAAACGCCGGCAGATTGCCGCTGCCAAGGATGTAGAGCAACGAGGCACCGGCCATCGCAATGGCCACCGGAATGCCGCCGGTCATCAGAAACAGGAAGACGATCTTGAGCATGGTGTCCGCCTAACGATCATCCATCGATGACTCGGGCCGCTCCAGCACGCTGTAGCCACGCTGCCAGTGCACGCGCAGGACCCAGACCGAGCGCACCGCCATCATCAGGAAGCCGAACAGGCACACGCCGTACAGCAGATTCATCGGCAGATCGATGATGGTCATCTTGTAGTTCTCCATCTTCTGCATCATCTGCGCCGTCAACACCACCATCGCGCCGAAGAAGGCGATGCGCAACACGTCGACCGCCAGCGACAGCGCACGCGACAGCGCGCGCGGCAGGTAGCGGTACAGCAGATCGACCTGGATGTGGTTGTTCTTCACCACGCCGATCGCCGCGCCGACGAACACGGTGGCGATCAGCAGGTAGCGCGCGATCTCCTCGGTCCACGACGCCGAGTTGTTGAGCACATAGCGGGTGAAGAACTGATAGAAGACCGTGGCCCCGAGCAGCCAGAAGATCGCCACGGCGATCCAACCTTCGATGGTGGTGTGCGACAGGTCCACGGCCTCGTCGGTGGCGTGGAACTCCCCATCGTCGCCCATCACCTTGGGCAGCGCGTCGATGTCGGTGGTCATGTGAAGGCGTGCAGTGGATTGACGTGCCGAGTAGCGCTCCGACGCGCACCGGCGGGTGCCCGGCCGCATCGGGCGTGGTTCATTTGAGCGACACGATTCGGTCGTAGTCCTTCTTGTCGAAACCCAGCGACTCGACCGTTGCCGACTTCAGCACCGCGTCGATGAAGGTCTGCTTGTTCACCGTGTGCACGCCCAGGCCCTTCTTCTTGAACTCGTCGGCCAACTCGGCCTCGCGCGCCTTGATCTTGGCGGTGGCCCGGGCCGCCGCCTCGAGCGCGACGTCGCTGAACACCTTCTTCTCGGCATCCGACAGGGTCTTCCACACGTGCGGAGCCACCTGCGTGGTCAGGCCATCGACGATGTGGCCCGTCAGCATGATGTGCTTCTGCACCTCGTAGAACTTCTTGGCCTCGATGGTGGTCAGCGGGTTCTCCTGCGCGTCGACGGTGCCGTTCTGCAGCGCCAGGTAGACCTCGGCGAACGCGATCGGGGTCGGGTTGGCACCGCACGCCTTCGGGGTGGCGGTGTAGGTGGGCACGTCTGGCACGCGGATCTTCAGTCCTTTCATGCCGGCGCAGTCGGTGAACGCCTTCTGACTTGTCGTGTGGCGCGCCCCGTAGTAGGTGTAGGCCAGTATCTGGATGCCGGTCTTGTCGCGAAAGCCGTCGATCATTTCCTTGAACACCGGGCTCTTGCTGTAGGCCAGCAGGTGGTCGGCGTCGCGGAAGATGAACGGGTAGTAGGCGATGCCCAGCCGCGGGTAGCTGCGTGCGGCGAACGACGGACCGGAGATGATCATGTCCACCGTGCCGAGCAACATGCCCTGGTTGATGTCGGTCTCCTTGCCGAGCGACGACGCCGGGAACACCTGGATGTCGAACTTGCCGCTGGTGCGCTTCTTGATCTCCTCGGCGGCCCACACGCTCTCGGTGTGGTACGGCTCGCTGGTCTCGTACACGTGCGCCCACTTCAGCTTGGTCTGCGCCTGCGCCGGCGCGGCCACCGCGAGTGCGGCGGCAGCAGCGGCGAACAGCGCGGCGCGGCGGATGGTCGAAATCATCGGGGTGTCTCCTTCGTCTCTTGAGGCCGGCTCGGCCACGTTCACTTGATGGCTTGCAGCTTGTCGTACAGCGCCTTGTCCCAGGTCGCATCGGGTCCGAGATGGAACTTCTGGAAGGCCTGCGCGAACGCGACGCGGTCGGACTTGACCACCGTCTTCTTGTACTTGGTGGCGAAGTCGTCGACCAGCTTGATCTCGGCGGCGGCGATCTCGTCGGTGGCCTTGGAGGCGGCCTCCTTCAGCACGGCCTCGAAGGTCTTCTTGTCGGCGTCGTTCAGCTTGTTCCAGGTCTGTCCGCTCACGATCGTGAGCAGCATCTCGGTGATGTGCCCGGTCAGGTTGATGTGCGACTGCACCTCGTAGAACTTCTTCGCCTCGATCGTCGGCAACGGGTTCTCCTGCGCGTCGACGGTCTTGCTCTGCAGCGCGAGGTAGACCTCGGCGAAGGCAATCGGCGTGGCGTTGGCGCCCACCACCTTCGGGTACATCACGTACAGCGGCGCGTCGGGCACGCGCAGCTTGATGCCCTTCATGTCGTCGGGCGTGTTGATCGCCTTGTTGGCCGTGGTGTGGCGCACGCCGTAGTAGGTGACCGCCACCGGCTTGTTGCCGCCCTTCTTGAAGTAGCCGTCCATCAGATCCTGCAGCACCGGGCTGGCCGAATACTTCTTCCAGTGGTCGAAGTCGCGGAACATGAACGGCGCGCCGCCGATGGCCAGCGGCGGATGCGTGCGCGCGGCGAACGCCTGGCCGGTGTAGATCACGTCGACGGTGCCGAGCGTCAGCCCCTGGTTGATGTCGGTTTCCTTGCCGAGCTGCGACGCCGGGAACACCTCCATGTCGTAGCGGCCCTGCGTGCGTGTCTTGATCTCTCCGGCCGCCCACACCGCCCACTTGTGGTACGGCTCGGAGGTTTCGTACACGTGCGCGAACTTCAGCTTGGTCTGCGCCAGCGCCGGCGCGGCCAGCAGCGTCGCCGCGACCAGCGCGGCGCACGCACCGAGGGGTTTGAGCCAGTTGCGTGTCATCGGATGTCTCCTTCGTTCGTCGTGTCGTGATGCGCCGTCAATCCGGCGCCACCAGTTGAACCTTGGTGCTCTTGGTGCGATCGAGCGCGAGCTCGAACGCCTCGTGAGCGCGCTGCAGCGGGATCTGCGCGGTGATCAGCGGGCGCACGTCGATGCGGCGTGAGCGGATCGCCTGCACCGCGAGATCGAACTCGCGCTCGGCGCGAAACGCGCCGCGGTAGTCGAGCTCGCGCACCATCAGCGCATTGGCCGGGAACTCCACCGTCGGCGGCAAGGTGCCCACTTGCACCACCACCGCGCCGCGCCGTGCCACCTGCAGGCACGATTGCAGCGCCAGCGGGTGACCGGCGGCTTCGATGCAGATGTCGAAGCGCTCGGCCAGCGGCGCCAGCGCCGCCGCATCGGCGCCCACCGCCTCGTCGGCACCGACGGTCAGCGCCATCGCGCGCGCACGCTCGTTGGGCTCGCTGACGCACACGCGCGCGGCACCGGCCGCACGCGCGGCCAGCACGCTCATGCAGCCGATGGTGCCGCCGCCGGCCACGAACACCGAACGGCCCAGCACCTCGCCGGCGCGACGGATCGCATGCAGCCCGATCGACAGCGGCTCGGCGCACGCGATCTCGCCGAGCGTGATCTCGGGCTCGCCGATCGGCGTGAGCTGCGCCTCGCCGATCACGATGGCCTCGCGGAACAGGCCCTGCGCATGCGGGAACACGCTGGCGCTGCCGAGAAAGAACATCGAGCGGCACAGGTTCAGGCGGCCCTCGCGGCAGAAGTCGCAGTGGCCGCACGCATGCGACGGGTTGATCGCCACCTTGTCGCCCGGCTTCACGTGCGTGACCGCCGTGCCGACCTCGGCCACCACGCCGGAGGCTTCGTGGCCCGGCACCAGCGGCTCGCGGATCTGGAACGCGCCGACGCGGCCCTCGCTGAAGTAGTGCAGGTCCGAGCCGCAGATGCCCGCGGCGCCGAGACGCAGGCGCACGTCGTGCGGCGCCAGCGGCTTGAGCGGCTCGCGCTGCATGCGCAGGTCGCGTGCGGCGTGGATGGTGCAGACGATGGCATCCGGGGTGTTCATGCAGCCTCCTGTTCCGCCGGCGGCTTGATCGCTGGATCGCCGTCGGCCCATGCGGCGCCGAAGCGGTCGTGCGAACGCTGCAGATGCTCGTGCATCGCCGCGCGCGCACGCGCCGGATCCTTCGCCGCGATCGCGGTCACGACCAGGCGGTGTTCGGCCACCGCCTGGCGCCAGGTGTCCACCCGTTCGAAGTGGCGCCCGAGGCGCTCGAACAGTGGGTTGTTGCGCTGGTCGTAGAGCTCGGTCACCACGCGCAGCAGCGCGCTGTTCTCGCTCGCCTCGGCCACGCGCACGTGGAACAGCCGGTCGCCGCGAATCGGCATCAACTCGCGCGCGATGTCGGCTTCCATCAGGTCCAGCGCGTCGCGCAGGCCGCGCACGAGGTCGGTGGCCTTCTTGCTGGCGGCGGCCAGCGCGGCGAGCTCGCACTCGATCAGCTGGCGTGCCCGGATGATCTCGAACGGACTCAGCTCGGACTCCACGCGCGCGGCGCTCGGCGCCGGCTCGGGCGCGATCACGTAGATGCCCGAACCCATGCGCACCTCGACCAGGCCCTCGACCTCGAGTGCGATCAGCGCCTCGCGCACCGACGGGCGCGACACCTTCAGCTGCAGTGCGAGGTCGCGCTCGGGTGGCAGCCGCGCACCGACCGGGTATTCGCCGCCGTGGATCAGGCCGCGCAGTTGCTCGGCGATCTGGCGGTACAGGCGGCGCGGTTCGATGGTCTGCAGCGGCATCTGGAAGACGGCGTGGCGGTCAAGTGGTCTGACCAATTTGGCCGGCCGCAGCATAGGCCCGCGGCGGGATGCGCGCCGCTGCGGGAAACCCGGCCTCGGGTTGACCCAAAGCGGTGTGGGTGCGGCTTGACCTAGCGCAACACCGCGCTCGCCCGCGCCGCGTCGATCAGCGACTGCGCGTCTTCGGGCAACAAGAACTTCTGCTCCACCGCTCGCGCCGCGGCGGCACGCACCTGCTCGACATAACCCGCGTGCGAGCCGTAGCGCTCTTCGAGCGAGGGTCGCGGGTCGCCATTCGCGCGTCGCTCGGCGGCAGTGCGCGCGAACGGCACCATGCCGCCGACGTAGTTGCAGATCTGGTCCTTGTGGAACGGCTTGTCGCCATCGGCGGTCACGTTCCAGCCGAGGTAGGTGCCCAGCGGCGCATCGAGCAGCACCACCGGCACGCCGCCGCGCTCGTTGCCATCGGCATCGACCTTGGGTGCGAACATCGTCAGCACGCGCTTGATGCGCGGTGGCGCGAGTGAGGCGATGCCCGAACCATCCTGCGCGTTGAAGCGCGGCCCCCAGTCGTAGTCGTGCACCGGCATGATGAAGTCGGCCTCGGGCACGCTGGCGCGCAGGCCGGGCAGCGTGGGAAATCCGATCGACGCCTTGTCGGCGCGCGCCAGCGTGCCGTCGGCCAGCCGGGGGAATCGGCTCGGCGGCGGCGGCGTGCCCTTCATGACCCAATCGCGGAAGTGCACGCGCAGCGCGTTCACCGTCTGCGCGTGCGGTACCGGATTGGCCGGCAGCGCCCCGGTGCCGAAGTTGTTGCCCGGGCATGCCGGCCCGCTCTTCGGCAAGCCCACGTTGGGCAAGCTGGTGTCGAAGCCGCCGGCGCCGCCGCCGTGCGTGGAGCTCGCGATGTAGTAGCGCCGCACGCCGTCGGGCAGCGGCAGGTCGGCCTGGCCGTCGGTGCCGACCCACTCGGGCGTGAGCTTGAGCGCCCACACCTCGGCCGAGCCGAAGTGTTCGATCACCTTGGGGCACGTGTTCGAGCGTGTGCAGCGGTCGAGAATGCCGGCGCTGGGACCGCCGCGCACTGCATCGGGGTGCGGCAGCCACCACTGCGGCCCTTCGCTGCCGGCCTGGTACAGCTCGAGCACGCCATCGGGCTGCGCCCAGCGGAAGTTCAGCGCGATGCGCCGGCCCGCGATGATCGGCCACATGCCGTCGTGCACGCGCGCGCCGCTCTCGCTCTGGTTGAAGCCCAGGTGCAGCCAGCCGCGCAGGTAGTTGCCCGACTGCGAGATGCCGCGCGTGATGCTGTGCGTGACCAGCCCGGCGATCGGGTTCGGCGTGCCGTGGTCGTCGGCCCGTGCGGTCTTGAAGAACGCGGCCACGTCGCGCCAGGCCGCGAAGCCGATGCCGAGCACGTAGGGATCGGCCGCGGTGAACACCACCTGGTACAGCCGCTTGGCGTCGAAGCCGTGCTTCAGGCAGATCTGCGTCGGGTCGGGCACGCCGGGGAACGGGGTGTTCGCATCGCAGCGCGCCCAGGCCCAGTCGGCCGCGGGGATCGCGACTTCATCGATGACCTCGCCGCGTTGGGTCTCGCCGCCTCGCGACACCAGGCGTGCCTTGCTGGTGTCGAGCGACACCGGCTTGTAGGGCACCGGATTGGTCTGCACCAGCAGCGGCTGTGAGCCGGGGCCCGCGCGGTTGACGATGCGGCCGAACACCTCGCCGGTGATCGTCGTGCCACCGGGTCCACGCGCGACCGGCAGTTGCAGGAACTGCATGCCCGCGGCCGTGGCCTTGGCGCGCCACGCGGTGGCGCCGGCGTTGTCGCCCTGCCAGGCGCTGGCCAACATGATGTCGCCGAGCGCACGCTCCTGCGGCGCGAACGGGAACACGCGGCCGCGATTGGGCACGTCGTGCCACATCAGGCCGCTGGCTTTCGACGCATCGACCGGCTTGTAGATGACGAACGAGGCCACGTAGCGCACCTTGCCGTCGGCGTCTTTGGCCAGCTCGATGTCCTGGATGATCGCGTTGCCCGGCAAGGCCGCGTCGAGCTCGCCGAAGGCGCGGCCGGCGATCTGTTCATACGCGATCGGTGGCCGCGCGCCGCCGGCCGGCGGCGGCTCGGTCACGGTCTCGTCGATCACGATGCGCGTGATGCGCGCCTGCGTGGCGCCGGCGGCCAAAACCAACGAGAACAGCAGCCACAGTGTTCGCAGCAATGGCATCGCGAGACCTCAGTAAAAAATACTGCGCGGTGCGCCACCGCCGGCGGCGATCGCATCGCCGTTGATCGCGCGCGAGCGCGGCGAGCACAGGAACGCCACCACGTCGGCCACTTCGCTGGCATCGACCAGGTGGTTGATGGAATTGCCCGACGCCATCTGCGCCTCGATCGCCTGCGGCGCCACGCCTTGCGCGGCGGCGCGCGACGAGACCAGCGGCGCGGTGCGCTCGGTGCGCGTGAGCCCCGGGTGCACCACGGTCACGTTGATGCCGTGCGGGCCGAGCTCGTCGGCCAGGTTCTTGGTCAGCGCGGCGACCGACACGTTGCGCATGCTGCCCACCGCGTTGCCGGTCTGGCGCGCCGCCAGGCCGCTGATGTTGACGATGCGGCCCCAGCGTTGCGCACGCATGCCGGGCGCGACCTCGCGCGCGCAGCGGATGTAGCCCATCACCTTGGTGTCCATCTCGCTGTGGAACCAGGCCGCGCCGATGTCGGCCAGCTGCGGCGGCGCGGCGAAGCCCGCCGGCTCGGCCGCCGCATTGACCAGGATGTCGATCGTGCCGCCGAGTTGCCGCGCCGCCTCGGCCACCGCGGCCTTGACCTGCTCGTCGTGGGTGGTGCTGGCTGTCACGCCGATCACCTTGCGGCCGCTCTCGGCGGCGAGCTCGCGCGCCGCGGCGTCGAGCGGCTCGCGGTTGCGCGCCAGCAGCGCGACGTCGGCCCCTTCGAGCGCCAGCACGCGCGCAATCGCCTTGCCGATGCCACGGCTGCCGCCGGTGACGAGCGCGCGTTTGCCTTGCAGTTGCAGGTCCATCGCGATCTCCGCGTTGCGCGAGAAGCGCCGATCTTAGCGATCACCCGCGCCACGCCAGTGGCGCCCCCCCGAGCGAAGACCGCCAGGGCGCCTCGGGGAGTGGCCAATTCAGCGCGGCGGCGGTCGGCTGGCGGTGGTGTACAGATCGGCCAGCGGCACCACGCGGCCGTGCAACGGCGCGATGCGCTCCACCGGCAGCTTGAGCCGCTCGATGTTGTCGATCAGGTTGACGTTGTTCGCGTTCGGTGCAGACGGCGGCTGCGCGCCCGGCGCCAATGGCGTGTAGGCATCGGCCTCGATCAGGATCTTCTCGTTCGGCAGGTGCACCAGCAGGAAAGTGTCGTTGTGCACGCTGTCGCTGATGCGGTGGATGTCCACCGTGCGCGTGCCATCGCTCAAGCTCGCCTTGTCGTTCACCGCCAGGAAGGCCGCTCGCTTGCCCGATTGCGCCAGCCGATCCGGTGCGATCTGGCTCGGCGTGGCGAACGCGCGTTCGAAGAACGGCACGTTGGCGGCCTGGGTGACGATGGTGGCGCCCTCGGCCACCGCGGTGCGCAAGCCGCCGGCGTGATCGAAGTGCACGTGCGAGTTGATCACGTAGCGGATCGGCTTGCCTGGCACCAGCGCCTTCACCGCATCGATCACCGGCTGCGAACGGCCGTCGTTGAGCGGCGTTTCCACCAGCACGAAGTGGTCGCGCATCTCGATCGCCACGCTGTTGTGCGAACCGCCGGCCAGGTGCCAAACGCCGTCGGCCAGCTTCTCCGTGGTGACCCGTTCGCTGGCGCTGCGCACCGCATCGGGCACTGCGATGTCGACCGCGGCGTTCGGCTGCACCTCGCGCACCGTCACGTCGAGCACCGGGTGGCCGGCCATCGACTGCTCGATCCGGCCCGGGAACTTGACGCCGCCGACATCGCGGTAGTCCGAGTACCGCGTGACCACGTCGACCTCGCCCAGCACCGCATCGGGCGCGCGCGACTCCACGCGCTGCACCAATCCGTCGGCGCCGACGACCACGATCGCATCGAAGCGGCCCGGTTCGCGGAACTTCAGCGCCGTGACGGTGGAACCGGCTTCGGTGCGCGTCTGCGCAGCGGCCTTGTTGCGCGCCGCCGCCTTGAGCGCGCCGTGGGGCGTGATCCACAACTGGTGCACGCGGTCGGCGACGAAGCGAGGCCCTGGTTGCGGCCCGGTGGCGGCCTGGTTCCAGGCGTTGGCGCCGCTCACGTATTGGTCGTTGCGCTGCTGGCCCTGCAGCGGATAACCACCGCCGCCGCGCGGTTCGGCGCGGCTGAGCGTGATCTCGTCGCGCATCGATGCGGTGTCGTAGTTGACGCTGCGCGTGAACGCATGCACCGTGATCTTCGGCCACGGCATGCCCGGCACGAACGCCTGGCCGAAGGTGTAGCCGCTGCCGTCGGCGCTGTAGCGAATCGACTTCAGCTGCGTGCCACCCATCGCCTGGTTGGCGCGCGCGATCGTGGCGGCGCCATCGAGATCGGGCGTGGCACAGCCGGCGACGACGGCGAACAACGGCATCAGGACGGCGGCCGCAATGCGGCGGCGCAAGGAGAAAGCTGGCATCAAGGTGGGTCCTCCGACAAAGACGCGAACGGCGGTGTACGCGCCAGCGCCGCGCTTGTCGCTGAGGGTTTGCCCGAAAATCGCCGCCGGTTACTGCTCGGCGAACGCGCGCTCGATCACGAAGTCGCCCGGCGTGCTGGTGTTGCCTTCCTTGAAGCC
>DATKJN010000635.1:0-3333 GCA_035543655.1 Burkholderiaceae bacterium
GTAGGCCTCGCGGATGATGCGCGTGTCGCCATGCGACGAGCCCATCGTGTGCGGCGGCGTGAAACGATCGAAGCCGATCACCTGGGCGCCTCGCCGCGACAACTCGAGCGCGGCCGCGCTGCCCATGGCGCCGAGGCCGACGACGGCCACGTCGAACGTGCGCCCGCCGTCCGCGCCCGGCGCCGCGCTCACACGACGCCCTTGTCGCGCAGCCGCGCCACGTCGGCTATGGTGTAGCCGATCTCGGCCAGGATCGCCTCCGTGTGTTCGCCCAGCAGCGGCGCACGGCCACGGATCGCGCCGGGCGTTTCCGACAAGCGGATCGGCGTGTCGGCCACCGGCGCCGGGCGCGGCGCACCGGGAAAGGCGATGTCGCGCAGCATGCCGCTGGCGCGCACGTGCGCATCGTCGAGCGCCTGCTGCGGGCTCAGAACCGGGCCGGCCGGGATGCGCGCGGCTTCGAACGCCGCGATCGCGTCGGCGCGTGGGCGCGCCGCGCACCATGCACCGAGCCGCTCGCTCACCACGTGCGAATGGCGGCCGCGTTGGGTGTCGTCGGCAAAGCGCGGGTCGGTGAGCCACTCCGGCGCATCGAGCATCTTGCAGAAGCGCTGCCACAACGGTTGGCCCACCGCCTGCACGATCAGCCACTCGCCGTCGCCGCACAAGAAGAGATCGGCGGGCGCCGAGCCATAACCGAGGTTGCCCTGCGGCACGCGGTCGGGCCGGTTGATCGCCTGCTCGATCAACACCGAGTTGCCGAACGTCAGCGCGGTGGCCATCAGCGAGCCGCTCACCTCCTGCCCGCGCCCGGTGCGCTCGCGTGCCATCAGCGCGAGCAGCGCACCGAATGCTGCCGAGATCGCGGTGCCGAAGTCGACCCAGTTCACCGCCGCGCGTCGCGGCGCATCCGGCTCGCCGGTCATGTACACGCTGCCCGACAGCGCCTGGCCGAGCCCATCGAAACCGAGCCGGTGCGCGTACGGACCGGTCGTGCCGAAGGCGTTGGTCGCCACCAGGATGGCGCGCGCGTGGATCGCCGACACGCTCGCATAGTCCAGACCCATGGCCTGCAACGTGGCGGCAGGCAGGTTGGCGATCACGATGTCGCTGCGCGCGATCAGCTTGCGCACGATCTCGCGGCCCTCGGGCGAGTTGGGGTCGAGCGCCAGCGAGCGCTTGCCGCGGTTCACCTGCATGTACAGGCCACCCTCGCCACTGGCGGCCAGCGGCAGCAGGTTGCGGTCTTCGCTGCCGCCGACCTTGTCGATGCGGATCACGTCGGCGCCGTGGTCGGCCAGCAGCGCGCCGCAGAACGGGCCGGCGATGAAGCGGCCGAAGTCGAGCACGCGGACGCCGGCGAGCACACCTTCGTTCATCGGAGGTTCGACCCAGGCTGGGCCTGATGACAAGACCGTGCAGTGTGCCTGACGCCGCGCTGGCCCTGGCGTTCGATCGGGCGGCGGCAGCCGCGCACGGCCGCGGTGGTCTAAGACACTAACGTGCCGGCGTGCGCGGCCGCGCGCGATCCAGCGACGCCGCGAGAACCAGCGTCTTCAGCAGCGCGCGGTTGATCTCCAGCGGCTCGATGTAGGCCGCATCGGCGGCGGCGCGGATCTCCGGCGCGCTCGCCGATTCGATCGCGCGCACCAGTTCGAGCATCGGGTGGTACGGACCCTTGTTCTCGACCAGTGCCGCACGCACGCGCTCGGGCACGCCCAGTGTCGACAACGCATCGCCCACCGATCGGCCGAGCATGCGATCGAGCAGCGAGAACACGCCGCACATGAACAGCTCGCCGCGGGCTTCGTGGGCGTGCGTCGCCGCTGCCAGGTTTCGCATCAGCAAGCCGCGGCGCAAGGCGGCGAAGTTGACCGGCTTGAGGCGCATGTCGTCGCCGGTGCGCGCCAGCAGGCCGCCGAGCCAGCGGCGCAACGGCTGCTCGCCGAGCAACGAGATGGCTTGGCGGAACGAGCCGGTCTCCAGGCGCAGGTCGCCCGGCGCCGCGGCCTGCACGTGGCGCAGCAGCTCGAACGCCAGCAGCGGGTCGCGCATCAGCGTGTCGTCGAGTGCTTGCGTGCGGCGGCCCCGCTCCAGATGCTCGATCAACTCGAGCACCACTTGTGCATCGGGCCGCGCGGGCGCGTGCGGTGCGGCCTGCTCTTGCAGCGGCCAGCCGATGACGGCGATCGCGCCGCGCTCGAAGCTGTGCTGGAGCTGCGCCATCGTGCGCACGCCACTCTGGATGTGCGGGATGCTGCGCGGCGCGCTGTGCACCGGCGCGGGCGCGGCGAGGCGCCGGTCTTCGGCATAGTCGATCAGCGACCACTTGAAGCACGGCAGCACCTCGCGCGGCAGCGCGCGCGTCGGCCGGCCCTTGAGCAACAGCAGGTTGCCGCGCGCCGCCAGATCGCACAGCACGGCCGAGTTGGCCGGCTCGGCGGCCACGAACCACGGAATCTCCACCATCACGTTGCGGCTCGGCCGCGCACGCAGCAGTTCGGCCAGCAGCAGCTCCGACGACACGTTGAGCACCACCGGACCGCCCTGCTCGGGCCACACCTCGGTGATGGTCTGCAGCAGCGCATCGGCATCGGGCGTGACGCCGATGCGCAGCGGCACCACGGTGAGCCGCGTGGCGATCACGCCTTCGGAGCGATCGATCACCGGTTCGTAGCCGAGCACCACCTGGCCGAGCACGCGGCTGCTGTCGTGTCCCACGGCAAACGTGGTCGCCGGCCCGGCGGGCATCACCTCCGGCAACGCCGACAGGTGGCGCGCGGCCTGCAGATCGGTGCGCGCCGCGGCCTGCTCGATGCGCGTGTCGAGCCAGTCGAAGTTGGTCAGCGTGGCGTCGAGCAGCGTCGGTGCCGATGGATCGTGCGACGACGACGCACTCGCCGGGCGCAGTGGATCCGACAGCGTGTCGAGGGACGGCGGGCTCGGAGGATTTCGGGTCATGGCTGCAACTTCAATGCGGGTGCGCCCGCCTTCGGACTTTCGGCCAATGTCGGCCCGCGTAGAAACCGCAGCTGCTGCGGGATGCCAACTATGTCGCGCTGCAACGCAAAGCACGCCGGCGGGCCACACGCCATGGAGCGGTGCGCACCGCTTGAAGCCGGGTGCGGTAGCGGGCGCTAGGCCGCCATCTCGACTCGCGACGGGTGCGGAACCCCAGCGAGGTGCGCCGCCAGGTGCGCGCCGATCTCGCGCACGTCGTCTTCGGCGCCGTGCATGAAGCTCGACTTGCGCCGCCGCAGGAACGGCAGCCCGAGCAGGTACAGCCCCGGCGCGTCGACGATGCCGCGGTCGTGCTTGAGCGCACCCTTGCGG